>NZ_JBELQE010000080.1:0-41940 GCF_040270385.1 Methylorubrum podarium
CCCGCACCCCGCGGCTCAGCGGCCCCGCCGCCCGCGCCAGGCCCACGCCGGTCTCGACGGATGCGCGGCTGCTGGCCATCGCCACGGAGCACCTGACCCGGCTCGGCCCCAAACGGGTGACGGTGGTGGCGGTCGCGGCGGAAGCCGGCATGACCCATGCCAACGTCTACCGCTACTTCCCCTCCAAGGACGCCCTGCTCGACGCGGTCGCCGGGCGCTGGCTGCGCGACCTCGAGACCGAGCTCGCCGGCATCGCCGACGCGCCCGATCCGGCCGACGACAAGATCGAGCGCTTCATCAGCGCGCTGGCCAACGCGCAGAGCGAGATGCTGACCCGCGAGCCCAACCTGTTCGCCGTGCATCTCGATGCCACCGTCGCCTCGCGCCCGATCGCCCGCCGCCATCGCGTGCGGTTGCGCGCCCTCGTCGAGCGCGTGGTCGAGGAGGGGATCGGCACCGGCGTCTTCGCCGCCCGCGACCGGGAGCGGGCCATCGCCGTCATCTTCGACGCGAGCTACCGCTTCACCCACCCGGTGGCGATCCAGCACGACGCGGACGTGCCGCGCGACCTCCTCGACGCACGGCTCGGGGCGGTGATCCAGTCGATCCAGCGAGCCCTTCGGACAGGCACATTCTGAATACCGGATACGGTCCAGCTGCTGCGTCGCGGCGCGGCACGGTTCACATCCAATGACAGATTGAAAATCCTGTCACCAACCCCTTGCCGGCTGTCCTTTGCCGCCGATAGGGCCTTCAACCGTCTGTGACCAATCGTTTTTTCTGAAAAGCTCCCCGCTTCAGAAGGTTCTCCGGCCTCGATCCGGCCCCGCCGACCCGGACCTTCGTCGGGTTGAAGCCCTGTGGCTTTTCCGCCAAACACCGCCCCCATCAGAATTGATCGGCGAAGGTTCGGCCGCAGCGCACCATCCGTGACGTCGCTGACACGTTTTTCCGAACCGTCGCGAATTCCGACCGGAGGCTAGACCATCCATGGCACGCAGCAAGATCGCGCTCATCGGAGCCGGGCAGATCGGCGGAACGCTCGCCCATCTCGCGGGCCTCAAGGAACTCGGTGACGTGGTGCTGTTCGACATCGTCGACGGCGTGCCCCAGGGCAAGGCGCTCGACATCGCCGAGTCCGCGCCGGTCGACGGCTTCGACGCCAAGTATGCGGGCGCCAGCGACTATTCCGCGATCGCCGGTGCCGACGTGGTGATCGTGACGGCGGGCGTGCCGCGCAAGCCGGGCATGAGCCGCGACGATTTGATCGGAATCAACCTGAAGGTGATGGAGGCGGTCGGCGCCGGCATCAAGGAGCACGCCCCCGACGCCTTCGTGATCTGCATCACCAACCCGCTCGACGCCATGGTCTGGGCGCTGCAGAAGTTTTCCGGGCTGCCCACCCACAAGGTCGTCGGCATGGCCGGCGTGCTCGACTCCGCCCGCTTCCGCCACTTCCTGGCGGAGGAGTTCGGGGTCTCGGTCGAGGACGTCACCGCCTTCGTGCTCGGCGGCCACGGCGACGACATGGTGCCGCTGACCCGCTACTCGACGGTGGCCGGCGTGCCGTTGACCGATCTGGTCAAGCTCGGCTGGACCACCCAGGAGAAGCTCGACGCCATGGTCGAGCGCACCCGCAAGGGCGGCGGCGAGATCGTCAACCTCCTCAAGACCGGCTCGGCCTTCTACGCGCCCGCCGCCTCCGCCATCGCCATGGCCGAGAGCTACCTGCGCGACAAGAAGCGGGTCCTGCCCTGCGCCGCCTATCTCGACGGCCAGTACGGCATCGATGGCCTCTATGTCGGCGTGCCGGTGGTGATCGGCGAGAACGGCGTCGAGCGCGTCCTCGAAGTGACCTTCACCGATGACGAGAAGGCGATGTTCGAGAAGTCGGTCAACTCCGTGAAGGGCCTGATCTCGGCCTGCCAGGGCATCAACGACAAGCTCGCCTAACGCTCCGTCCGGTTCGGCGGCGGGGGGCTGACGCCGCCCGCTCGGCCCCCTTCCTTGCCCGTCCGACGAGGTCTCGATGAACATCCACGAATACCAGGCAAAGGCTGTCCTCAAGGAATTCGGCCTGCCGGTCTCCCGCGGCGTGGCGATCTTCAAGCCGGACGAGGCGGCGGCGGCAGCCGACGAACTCGGCGGGCCGGTCTGGGTGGTGAAGTCGCAGATCCACGCGGGCGGGCGCGGCAAGGGCACTTTCAAGGGCGCGCCCGCGGGCGCCAAGGGCGGCGTGCGCGTCACCAAGTCCAAGGACGAGGTGGTGCAGTTCGCCTCCGAGATGCTCGGTGCAACGCTGGTGACGGTGCAGACCGGCGAGGCCGGCAAGCAGGTCAACCGCCTCTACATCGAGGAAGGCGCCTCGATCGCCGCCGAGTTCTACCTGTCGATGCTGGTCGATCGCGAGACCGGCCGCGTCGCCTTCGTCGTCTCGACGGAAGGCGGCATGGACATCGAGCAGGTCGCCCACGACAGCCCTGAGAAGATCGTCACCTTCTCGGTCGATCCGGCCACCGGCATCATGCCCCATCACGGCCGTGCGGTGGCCAAGGCGCTGGGCCTCTCCGGTCCCCAGGCCAAGGAAGCCGGCGCGCTGACGGAGAAGCTCTACGCGGCCTTCACGGCCAAGGACATGAGCATGCTGGAGATCAACCCGCTGGTGCTCACCGGCGACGGCCATCTCAAGTGCCTCGACGCCAAGATCTCCTTCGACTCGAACGCCCTCTACCGCCACCCCGACATCGTCGCCCTGCGCGACGAGACCGAGGAGGACGCCAAGGAGATCGAGGCCTCGAAATACGACCTCGCCTACATCGCGCTGGACGGCACCATCGGCTGCATGGTGAACGGCGCGGGGCTCGCCATGGCGACGCTCGACATCATCAAGCTCTACGGCGAGGAGCCGGCGAACTTCCTGGACGTCGGCGGCGGCGCCTCCGAGGAAAAGGTCACGGCGGCGTTCAAGATCATCACCGCCGACCCGCAGGTGAAGGGCATTTTGGTCAACATCTTCGGCGGGATCATGAAGTGCGACGTCATCGCCCGCGGCGTGCTCGCGGCGGTGAAGGCGGTCGGCCTCGAAGTGCCGCTCGTGGTGCGGCTCGAGGGCACCAATGTCGAGGAGGGCAAGGAGATCATCCGGAACTCCGGCCTCAACGTGATCCCCGCGGACGATCTCGACGACGCCGCGCAGAAGATCGTCGCCGCGGTGAAGAAGGGCTGAGCTGACCGATGTCCATCCTGATCGACGCCAACACCAAGGTCATCTGCCAGGGCTTCACCGGCAAGAACGGCACCTTCCACTCCGAGCAGGCCATCGCCTACGGCACCAAGATGGTCGGCGGCACGAGCCCGGGGAAGGGCGGCGCGACCCATCTCGGCCTGCCGGTGTTCGACACCGTGGCCGAGGCCCGCGAGGCCACCGGCGCCACGGCTTCCGTCGTCTACGTGCCGCCGCCCGGCGCGGCCGACGCGATCTGCGAGGCGATCCAGGCCGAGATCCCGCTGATCGTCTGCATCACGGAGGGCATCCCGGTGCTCGACATGGTGCGGGTGAAACGCGCGCTGGAGGGCTCGAAGTCGCGCCTGATCGGGCCGAACTGCCCCGGCGTCGTCACCGCGGGCGCATCGAAGATCGGCATCATGCCGGCCAACATCTTCAAGCCGGGCTCCGTCGGCATCGTCTCGCGCTCCGGCACGCTGACCTACGAGGCGGTGTTCCAGACCACGGTCGAGGGGCTGGGCCAGACCACCGCCGTCGGCATCGGCGGCGACCCGGTCAAGGGCACCGAGTTCATCGACATGCTCGAACTGTTCCTCGCCGACGAGAAGACCCAGTCGATCGTGATGATCGGCGAGATCGGCGGCTCGGCCGAGGAAGAGGCGGCGCAGTTCCTGGCCGACGAGGCCAAGCGCGGCCGCAAGAAGCCGATGGTCGGCTTCATCGCCGGCCGCACGGCTCCGCCCGGCCGCCGCATGGGACATGCCGGCGCCATCATCTCCGGCGGCAAGGGCGGCGCCGAGGACAAGATCGCGGCGATGGAGGCGGCGGGCATCCGCGTGTCGCCGTCGCCGGCCCGGCTCGGCCGCACCCTGGTCGAGGTGCTGAAGGGTTGAGCCGGTCTGTAACCGGGATCCGCGCGGCTGTGTTGCACCGCACGCACGCTCGGGCGACCCATATGGGAGACGATGCCGGGACGCGTCCGCGCCCCGGCCGGATCCGGCGGCGCGAAGCGGGGCTCTGACGCTCCGCTCGGGACGCGCGCCGGATCGGACACGACGCGGCGGCAGGCCCGAGACGGCGCCGCCCGAGCGGTAGGACAGGCAGCGATGGCACGCCAGGACGCGAACGAAGCGCTTCTCCAAACCTCCTTCCTCTACGGCGCGAACGCCGCCTGGATCGAGGAATTGCAGGCGGCCTATGCCCGCGACCCGAACGCGGTCGATCCCGAGTGGCAGCGCTTCTTCAAGGAGCTGGGCGAGGACGACGCCCTGGTGAAGAAGAACGCCGAGGGCGCCTCCTGGGCCAAGCCCAACTGGCCGGTGCCGCTCAACGGCGAGATCGTCTCGGCGCTCGACGGCAATTGGGGCGCCCTGGAAAAGGCGCTCGGCGAGAAGATCCAGGCCAAGGCCCAGCCCGGCAAGCCCGGCGATTCGGCCAAGGGCGCGGCGATCGTCGCCGCCACCGGCGTCTCGGTCGAGCAGGCCACCAAGGATTCCGTGCGCGCGATCATGCTGATCCGCGCCTACCGCATGCGCGGCCACCTGCACGCCAAGCTCGACCCGATCGGGCTCGCGCCCCGCGGCGACCACGAGGAGCTGCACCCGCAGCATTACGGCTTCCAGGAGAGCGACTGGGACCGCAAGATCTTCCTCGACAACGTGCTCGGCATGGAATTCTCGACGATCCGCGAGATCGTCGGCATCCTGGAGCGCACCTACTGCCAGACGCTCGGCGTCGAGTTCATGCACATCTCCGATCCCGAGGAGAAGGCGTGGATCCAGGAGCGCATCGAGGGCAAGGACAAGGAAATCTCGTTCACGCCGGAAGGCCGGCGCGCGATCCTGAACAAGCTGATCGAGGCCGAGGGCTTCGAGAAGTTCCTCGACCTGAAATACACCGGCACCAAGCGCTTCGGCCTCGACGGCGGCGAGTCGATGGTCCCGGCTCTGGAGCAGATCATCAAGCGCGGCGGCGCGCTCGGCGTCGAGGAGATCGTCCTCGGCATGGCCCATCGCGGCCGGCTGAACGTGCTCACCAACGTGATGGCCAAGCCGTTCCGGGCGGTGTTCCACGAGTTCAAGGGCGGCTCGGCCTCTCCCGCGGAGGTCGAGGGCTCGGGCGACGTGAAGTACCATCTCGGCGCCTCCTCCGACCGCGCCTTCGACGACAACACCGTCCACCTCTCGCTCACCGCCAACCCGTCCCACCTCGAGATCGTCGATCCGGTGGTGCTGGGGAAGGTGCGGGCCAAGCAGGACCAGAAGGCCAAGCCGAACGTCGAGCGCCGCAAGGTGCTGCCGCTCCTGATCCACGGCGACGCGGCGTTTGCCGGCCAGGGCGTGGTGGCGGAGTGCTTCGGCCTGTCGGGCCTCAAAGGGCACCGCACCGGCGGCTCGATCCACTTCATCATCAACAACCAGATCGGCTTCACCACCGACCCGCGGTTCTCGCGTTCCTCGCCCTATCCGTCCGACGTGGCGAAGATGGTCGAGGCGCCGATCTTCCACTGCAACGGCGACGACCCCGAGGCCGTGACCTTCGCCGCCAAGGTCGCGACCGAGTATCGGCAAAAGTTCGGCAAGCCGGTCGTGATCGACATGCTGTGCTACCGCCGCTTCGGCCACAACGAGGGCGACGAGCCGGCCTTCACCCAGCCGAAGATGTACCAGCGGATCCGCAAGCATCCGACCGCGCTGGAGACCTACGGCAAGAAGCTCGTCGCGCAGGGCGACGTCACCCAGGAGCAGCTCGACGCGCGCAAGGCCGAGTTCCGCTCGATGCTGGAGGGCGAGCTCGACGTCGCCGGCGGCTACAAGCCGAACAAGGCCGACTGGCTCGATGGGCGCTGGTCCGGCTTCAAGGCGGTGCGCGAGGACGTGGACGATCCCCGCCGCGGCCGCACCGGCGTGCCGGTGGAGACCCTGCGCGACATCGCCACGCGGATCACCACGCCGCCGCCGGGCTTCCACCTCCACCGCACGATCCAGCGCTTCTTCGACAACCGCGCTAAGGCGGTCGAGACCGGTGTCGGCATCGACTGGGCGACGGCGGAAGCGCTCGCCTTCGGCTCGCTGCTGATCGAGGGCCACCGCGTCCGCCTCTCGGGCCAGGACGTGGAGCGCGGCACCTTCTCGCAGCGCCACGCCGTGGTGATCGATCAGGAGAACGAGCAGCGCTACACGCCGCTCAACTCCGTGCGCGAGGGGCAGGCGAGCCTGGAGGTCATCAACTCGATGCTCTCCGAGGAGGCGGTGCTCGGCTTCGAGTACGGCTACTCGCTGGCCGAGCCGAACTCCCTGGTGCTGTGGGAGGCGCAGTTCGGCGACTTCGCCAACGGCGCGCAGGTGGTCATCGACCAGTTCATCAGTAGCGGCGAGCGCAAGTGGCTGCGCATGTCCGGCCTCGTGATGCTCCTGCCGCACGGCTACGAGGGCCAGGGGCCGGAGCACTCCTCCGCCCGTCTGGAGCGCTATCTCCAGATGTGCGCCGAGGACAACATGCAGGTCGCCAACTGCTCGACGCCGTCGAACTACTTCCACATCCTGCGCCGCCAGCTGAAGCGCGACTTCCGCAAGCCGCTGATCCTGATGACGCCGAAATCGCTGCTGCGCCACAAGCGGGCGGTCTCCAAGATCGAGGAGATCGCGGAAGGCTCGACCTTCCACCGCATCCTGTGGGACGACGCCGAGCACGACGACAGCGGCGTGAAGCTCACCCGCGACGACAAGATCCGCCGCGTCGTGCTGTGCTCCGGCAAGGTCTACTACGACCTCTACGAGGAGCGGGAGAAGCGCGGCGTCAACGACGTCTACCTGATGCGCGTCGAGCAGCTCTACCCGTTCCCGCTGAAGGCGCTCGCCAACGAGATGAGCCGCTTCCGCAACGCGGAGGTGGTGTGGTGCCAGGAAGAGCCCAAGAACATGGGCTCGTGGTCCTTCGTCGAGCCCTATCTCGACTGGGTGCTGGGCCAGGCCGGCTCCGCCTCGAAGCGGCCCCGCTACGTCGGGCGTCCGGCCTCCGCCTCGACCGCGGTCGGCCAGATGTCGAAGCACCTCGCCCAGCTCCAGGCCTTCCTCAACGAGGCTCTGGCGAACTGAAGGCTCCGATGCCCTACTTCCTGCTCCGCCTGGAACCGCCGCGCCCGACCTTCCCGTTCGACGCGACGGAGGCCGAGAAGGCGCTGTTCCAGGAGCACGCAGCCTACTGGATGGCGCGGGCGCAGGACGGCAGGGCCATCGCCGTGGGCCCGGTCTTCGAACCCGGCGACGACGCCGGGCCGGTCAAGCAGCCCGCCAAGACCTGGGGCTTCGCCCTGGTCGAGGCCGCCGACGCGGCGGAGGCCGTCTCGCTCGGCGCGGCCGACCCGGTGATCCGTGCGGAGGCCGGCTTCCGCTACGCCGCCGCGCCCGTTCCGTCCCTGATTCTGCGGCAGCCGTGAGGCCGCCGTCCTGAGATCCTGAAGAGGAGGCCCCCGGCTCGGGGGTGCGACAAGACCATGGCAACCGACATCCTCGTCCCGACGCTCGGCGAATCCGTGAGCGAGGCCACGATCGGCCGCTGGTTCAAGAAGCCCGGCGACACGGTGGCCGCCGACGAGCCGCTGGTGGAACTCGAGACCGACAAGGTCACGCTCGAGGTGAACGCGCCGGCCGCGGGGGAGCTCGGCGAGATCCTGGTCAAGGACGGCGAGACGGTGGAGCCCGGCGCGGTTCTCGGCTCGATCGTCGAGGGCGGCAAAGGGGCCGACAAGGGCGCGGGCAAGGCGGAGAGCAAGCCCGCGCCGAAGAGCGCCGAGCCGGCGGAGACCAAGGCGCAGAGCCGCGAGGAGAAGGGCGAGGGCAAGCCCGCCAAGGAGGAGGCGCCGGCCCAGGAATCCTCCGCCTCCTACGGCAGTCACGGCGACGCCCCGCCCGCAGGGGGCCGCGGCGCCGACGAGAGCGGCCCGGCGGTGGCCAAGCTCGCCCGCGAATCCGGCATCGATCCGGCGAGCCTCAACGGCAGCGGCAAGGACGGCCGCGTCACCAAGGGCGACATGCTCGCCGCGATCGACAAGGGCGTTCCGAAGGGTCAGGACGCCAAGAGCCAGGACGTTAAGAGCGAAGCGAAGGCTCCGACCCCGCCCCGCGCCCCCTCCGCGCCGGACGACGCCGCGCGCGAGGAGCGCGTGCGGATGACCAAGCTGCGCCAGACCATCGCCCGGCGGCTCAAGAGCGCCCAGGACACGGCGGCGATGCTGACCACGTTCAACGACGTGGACATGGGCGCGGTGATGGCCCTGCGCGCGCAGTACAAGGACATCTTCGAGAAGAAGCACGGGACGAAGCTCGGCTTCATGGGCTTCTTCACCAAGGCGGTGATCGGCGCGCTCAAGGACGTGCCGGCGGTCAACGCCGAGATCGACGGGCAGGACCTCGTCTACAAGAACTACTACCACATCGGCATCGCGGTCGGCACCGATAAGGGCCTCGTCGTGCCGGTGGTGCGCAACGCCGACGACCTGTCGATCGCCGGCATCGAGAAGACGATCGCCGGCTTCGGCAAGAAGGCCCGTGAGGGCAAGCTGTCCATCGACGAGATGCAGGGCGGCACCTTCACCATCACCAACGGCGGCATCTACGGCTCGCTGATGTCGACCCCGATCCTCAACGCCCCGCAATCGGGCATCCTGGGGATGCACCGCATCGAGGAGCGGCCGGTGGTGCGGGGCGGCAAGATCGAGGCGCGGCCGATGATGTACCTCGCGCTCTCCTACGATCACCGCATCGTCGACGGGAAGGAGGCCGTGACCTTCCTCGTGCGGGTCAAGGAGGCCCTGGAGGATCCGGCCCGCCTCGTGCTGGATCTTTGATCGACGCGCCCTTCACGCCGCCCGCGGTCCCGCTCCTCCGGGAACGGGACCGCGCGGCCGGCACCCGTGAGCGCCGAACGATCGCATGAGCGTGCCCCGACTTCCCGAACCGACCCGGCGCGCCGCGCTGTGGCTCGCGACCGCGGCGGTCGGCGCCGGGCTGGCGGCCTCGCTCGCCAAGCTCTTCCCGTGGCAGCGGGCGGCGCGCGACGGAGACAGGCCGATGGCCGAGGGACCCTTCGACATCCGCGAGAGCGAGCCCACCCTGTCGGTGACCGGACTCGCGGACGACGCGCTGCGCGCGCGGGGCATCACGCGGATGGCGCTCGGCGACCTGCCGCTCCCGACCGGTGCGGTGATCGCGACCGATCCCCTGGTTCAGCCCGACCGGGCGCCCTTCACCCGTAGGGTCGAGCCGGGAACCCACCCCGTCACGCTCTATCTCGCCCAGGGCCGCGTCGCCCTGGCCGAACTGCGTTTCGCGGACACGGAGCCGGAACGCTGGGAGCTCGCCCTCGTGCCGGGTCAGGACGTCGCCGCCCTGAAGGCGGGCGAGATCTTCGGCTATCCCGTCGATGCCGGCCTCGGCTGCTTCATGGACCCGGACGCGCGCGCCGCCATGGATCGCCGCGAGGCGCAGGAGCAGAAGCGGGCCGGCTACAGCAACTACTACGACGACGTGCTCGCGGACGCGCTGAAGGACTCGAACCTGAACTGGGTGATGCACCGGCCGCTGCCGGATGAGCCGGCCCGGGTCGCGGTCTTCTCCAGCGGCTGGGGCGACGGCGTCTACGCCTCCTACTGGGGCCTCGGTGCGGGCGGGCGGGTGCTCCGGCTCGTCACCGATTTCGGGGTGATCGAGAACGGCGACGGGCGCGATCCGCGGGAGGTCGCCGTCGCCGCCGCCCTGGCCGCCCTGACCCCGGAGCAGCGCCGCGACAGCGCGCGGGGCTACGCGGCGCTGAAGAGCGACGATCTCACCGCCTTCTCGGCGCTGCTCGACGAGGGCCGGATCGCGCCCGAGACGCCGATCGAAGCGGCCGAGGGCACCTTCACCTTCGAGGCGATCCGCCTCGACAAGCCGGAGGCGCTCGAACGCCTCGTCCGGCGCGGCGCGACGCTGCTGATGCCGCCCTACCTGCAGATCGGCGACGAGCGGAAGACCTATCCCGCCTACGCCCGCGACCTCACCCCACCCCGCTCGCCGCAACTCCTCAGCCTGATCGAGGCCTGGGAGCGCACCGGCTCAACCGACACGCCATCACGAGGACAGACCCTTCCATGAGCTACGATCTCGTCGTCATCGGCACCGGCCCCGGGGGCTATGTCTGCGCCATCCGGGCGGCCCAGCTCGGGCTGAAGACCGCGGTGGTCGAGAAGCGGGCGACCCACGGCGGCACCTGCCTCAACATCGGCTGCATCCCGTCGAAAGCCCTGCTGCACGCCTCCGAAGCCTTCGAGGAGGCGAACAAGCACTTTTCGGAGCTCGGCATCGATGTCGGCACGCCCAAGCTCGACCTGAAGAAGATGCAGGCGTTCAAGCAGGGCGGCGTCGACGGCAACACCAAGGGCGTCGAGTTCCTGCTCAAGAAGAACAAGGTCGATGCCTATCACGGCCGCGGCCGCATCGCCGGCGCCGGCCGGGTCGAGGTGATCTCGGACGACGGCGGCAACCAGATGCTGGAGACGAAGAACATCGTCATCGCCACCGGCTCCGACGTGACGCGGCTGCCCGGCGTCGCGATCGACGAGAAGACGGTGGTCTCCTCCACCGGCGCGCTCGAACTCGGCGCGGTGCCCAAGCGCCTCGTCGTCATCGGCGCCGGGGTGATCGGGCTCGAACTCGGCTCGGTCTGGCGCCGGCTCGGCGCCGAGGTGACGGTGATCGAGTATCTCGACCGCGTCCTGCCGGGCATGGACGGCGAGGTCGGCAAGCAGTTCCAGCGCATCCTGGCCAAGCAGGGCATGGTCTTCAAGCTCTCGACCAAGGTGACCGGCGTCGAGATCGGCAAGAAGGGCGGCGCGACCGTCACCGTCGAGCCGGCTCAAGGCGGTGAGGCGGAAAAGATCGAGGCCGACGTGGTGCTCGTGGCCATCGGCCGCGTGCCCTACACGGAGGGGCTCGGGCTGGAGACGGTCGGCGTGGCGACCGACAACAAGGGCCGCATCGAGACCGACAGCCACTACGCCACCAACGTCACCGGCATCTACGCCATCGGCGACGTGATCGCCGGGCCGATGCTCGCCCACAAGGCGGAGGACGAGGGCGTCGCGGTCGCCGAGATCCTGGCCGGGCAGTCGGGCCACGTGAATTACGGCGTGATCCCGAACGTGGTCTACACCTTCCCGGAGGTCGCCTCGGTCGGCAAGACCGAGGAGGAGCTGAAGAAGGACGGCATCCCCTACAAGGCCGGCAAGTTCCCCTTCACCGCCAACGGCCGGGCCAAGGCCAACGGCACCACCGACGGCTTCGTCAAGATCCTCGCCGACGAGAAGACGGATCGCGTGCTCGGCGTACACATCGTCGGGGCCGATGCCGGCAACCTCATCGCCGAGGTCGCCGTGGCGATGGAGTTCGCCGCCTCCGCCGAGGACATCGCCCGCACCTGCCACGCCCACCCGACGCTGACCGAGGCGGTCAAGGAAGCGGCGCTCGCCGTCGACAAGCGGGCGATCCACGTCTGAGACCGCCTCCGGCCGATCGCTTCGCGCGTTGCCGGTCTCCGTCATCGCGGGGCTTCAGCCGAAGCGATCCAGGGCGCGACCTTTTCGGAGATGTCGCGGACTGGATTGCTTTCGCTGAGCCGCGCAAGGACGGCGGAGACGCCCTCGACGCGGAGGAAGACCGGGGAGGGGCGGCATCGCCGCTTCGGTGCCGCGCCCCTCGGAGCACCGTCTTTCCAGACAAGCCGGCAATCGCCGTTCGGGACAATGCTCTACGTTATATTGTATGAAACGATACAAAGCAGTCGGCGGCGAAGAAACGAAAAGGTGATCGCAAACGCCTGTGCATGACTGTGCATGCGACTCTCTGTCTTAGACGATCACGCCCCGCCCGGCTTTCCTGGGAACCTCGTCCGGTGCCATCGTGTTGCGATGCGTGATCCGGTCCCGTGGGTCACATCCACGGGATCTCTGCCTTCATGCCCAGCCCGCCCGAGAAACCCAACGCACCCGGCCCCAACACGCCGGTGAGCGGCAGCGGGCCGACCGGCGTCATCGATCAGCATCACGACATCTTCTTCGCGGCCGTCGAGCGCACGCGCATGCCGATGATCGTCACCGATCCGCACCAGCCGGACAATCCGATCATCTTCGCCAACCGGGCCTTCATCCGGATGACCGGCTACTCGATCGACGAGCTGATCGGGAACAATTGCCGCTTCCTCCAGGGGCCGGAGACCGACCGCGAGACGATCGCGGAGGTGCGCGACGCGATCCAGGAGCACCGGGAACACGCCACCGAGGTGCTGAACTACCGCAAGGACGGCTCCTCGTTCTGGAACGCGCTGTTCGTGAGCCCGGTCTTCAACCGCTCGGGCGACCTCGTCTACTTCTTCGGCTCGCAGCTCGACGTCTCCCGCCGCCGCGATGCGGAGGAATCGCTGCATCAGGCCCAGAAGATGGAGAGCCTGGGCCAGCTCACCGGCGGGATCGCCCACGACTTCAACAACCTGCTGCAGGTCATCACCGGCCACAACGAGGTAATGCTGGCGCTGCTCGATCATCCGACGATCGATGCCGCGCGCCTGCGCCGGGCGGGCGAGGCGGTGCGGGATGCCAGCGAGCGGGCCGCCAAGCTGACGCACCAGCTCCTCGCCTTCTCCCGCAAGCAGCGGCTGGAAGGGCGGCTTCTGAACCTCAACGGCCTCGTCCAGAACATGGGCGAGATGGCCGAGCGCACGCTCGGCGAGCAGGTGGTGCTGCGGGTGATGCCGGCGCCGGACCTGTGGACGACGCGCATCGACCCGACCCAGGCCGAAGTCGCCCTGCTCAACGTCCTCATCAACGCCCGCGACGCCATGCCGGACGGCGGCACGGTGACGGTCAAGACCGAGAACCTGCTGGTCGAGGACGAGGACACCGCGCTGACCAAGACGGTGCCGCCCGGCGCCTACGTGATGATCTCGGTGACCGATACCGGGATCGGGATGCCGCCCGAGATCCTGGCCCGCGTCATGGAGCCGTTCTTCACCACCAAGGAGGAGGGCAAGGGCACCGGGCTCGGGCTCGCCATGGTCTACGGCTTCGCCAAGCAGTCGGGCGGCGCGGTGAGGATCTATTCCGAGGTCGGGCACGGCACGACGGTGCGGTTCCTGTTCCCCGCCTCCGACCAGAAGGTCGAGGAGGAGACCAAGCCGTCGATCCGCGCCGCCGACCGGCACGGCACCGAGACGGTGCTCGTCGTGGACGACCGGCCCGACGTGGCGGCCACCGCCGGGGTCATCCTGGAGGATTTCGGCTACAAGGTCACCGTGGTCGACACGCCCAGGGCGGCGCTCGAGATCCTGGACGGCGAGGCGCGCATCGACCTGCTGTTCACCGACCTGATCATGCCCGGCGGCATGAACGGCGTGATGCTGGCCCGCGCCGCGCGGGAGCGCCAGCCCAAGATCAAGGTGCTGCTCACCACCGGCTACGCCGAGGCCTCGCTGGAGCGCACCGACGCGGGCGGCACCGAGTTCGAGATCATCAACAAGCCCTACAAGCGCATGGAGCTGGCACGCCGGGTGCGGCGGGTGATCGACGGGCCGACCGGGGTGGGGTAGCGGTCGCTGCCGTCATCGCGAGGCGAAGCCGTGGCGATCCAGGACGCGCCATCTCCGGACAGGGCGCGCCGCCGACCGCTTCTTCGGCCGGCGCTGATCCGGCCCCTACGCGCCCTCGACCTCGATGCCGAACTCGGCCGCGGCGTGCTCCAGCCAGTGCCAGAAACTGCCGGCGAAGCTGCGGGCCACCGCGATCTCGTAGGTCGGGCCGGCATCGCGCTGCCAGAGCTGCACGCCGATATGGGCGATGCTCGTCACCGCCGCCCGGCCCGGGCCGAAGGCGCGGGGATGCAGATCGATCGCCACGCCCTTGGCGAGCATGGCGCGTGCCTTGGGGCCCGAGATCCGCACCAGGGCGCGGCCGTCGCTCTGGTCAGTGACGGCGGCGATGCCGCGCAGGGCCTCGGGCAGGTCCCGAAGGGCCTGCGGCGTCGGCGCCACCGCGAGCCACTGGCCCGGCGCGGACCAGACCAGACCGGTCTCGCCGACGAAGACGGCCTCGCCGGCCCCTGGCAGGGAGGGGCCGAAGCGCTCCGCCAGAGCCGCCCGCAAGTCGGCGTCCCCTCCGTCCGCCGCGACGAGCGTGGCGAGACCGATGCCGTCGCGGAGCGTCAGCCGGATGCCCGCCGGCCCCTCCGCCGCGCCGTGCCGTCCGGCCGTCGCCGCACCCTCCCAGGCGCCGCGGGGACGCCAAGCGGATATGGGCGTTTGGGTCGTTGCCGCCTCAGACACGCAGCTTCTCCTCCTTGGGGTCGACGAAGACCGGCGAGCAGATCTCGACCGCGATGTCGGCGCCGCGCACCGGATCGTAGGCCCGCACCCGCTCGCCGTGGCGCTCGGTCCCGCGCCGGATCAGGCCGATGCCGATCCAGCTCCGCAGGCTCGGCGAGTAGGCGACCGAGGTCATCACGCCCTCGTCGGCCTCCAGGCTCGGCTCCGCGTCGAGGCGCAGGAAATGCGCGCCCGCCCGCAGCCGGTCGCTCGGATCGACCGGCCGGAAACCCGCCAGGATCGGCCGGTCCGGATCGGTCAGCGCCGGGCGCTCCTTCATCAGGCGGCCGACATAGTCCTTCTTCTTGGCGAGCATCCCGCCGAGCCCGAGGTCGCGGGCGGTGGTCTGGCCGTTGATCTCCGCGCCGGCGGCGTGGCCCTTTTCGATGCGCATCACCGAGAGCGCCTCCGAGCCGTAGGCGGTGATGCCGTAGGGCAGGCCCGCCTGCATGATCGCCCGCCACGCCGCGTCGCCGTAGCGTGCGGGCACCGCCAGCTCGTAGGCGAGTTCGCCCGAGAACGAGATGCGGAACAGCCGCGCCGGAATGCCGCCGCCGACGGTGATCTCGGCGGCCGCGAGGAACGGAAACGCCTCGTTTCCGATGTCGAAGCCGGGATCGACGACGCGGCGCAGGGTGTCGCGGGCGCGGGGGCCGGCGATGGCGTACTGCGCCCATTGCTCGCTGATCGAGGCGAGCTGCACGTCGAGTTCTGGCCACAACCATTGCCGGCAAAATTCGAGGTGCTGCATGACGCGGGCGGCGTTCGCCGTCGAGGCGGTCATGACGTAGTGCGTCTCGCCGATCCGCGCGATGGTGCCGTCATCCATGACGTGGCCGTCCTCGCGCAGCAGCACGGCGTAGCGGGCCTTGCCGACGGGGAGCGTGCCGAACGGGTTGGCGCAGACCCGCTCGATGAAGGCCAGCGCGTCGCGGCCCTGGATGTCGATCTTGCCGAGCGTGGTGACGTCGCAGACCCCGACGCGGGCGCGCACGGTCTCGACCTCCCGCACCACCGTGTCGAGCCAGTCGGTCTCGCCGGCGCGGGGGAAGTAGGCCGGGCGCAGCCACAGGCCGGTCTCGACGAAGACGCAAGCATTCTCCTCGGCCCAGGCGTGGGACGGGAGGTGGCGGGTCGCGCGAAACGCCTTGCCGCGGTGGTGGCCGGCGAACGCGCCGATGGCCACCGGGGTGAAGGGCGGGCGGAACACCGTGGTGCCGACGCTCGGGATGTCCTTGCCCGTCAGCTCGGCCATGATCGAGAGGCCGGCGAGGTTCGAGGTCTTGCCCTGGTCGGTCGCCATGCCGAGCGTGGTGTAGCGCTTCAGCAGCTCGACGGCGCGGAACCCCTCGCGGTGGGCGAGTTCGACGTCGGAGGCGGCCACGTCGTTCTGGAAATCGACGAAGGCTTTTCCGCGGGGTTTCGGGACGCGCCAGAGCGGGGTGTGATCCACGCTCTCCGGATCGGTCTTCGGAGTGGTCTCGGTCGTGGCGGTGAAGCCGCATTCGGTCGCCGCCTCGGCGCCGGCCTGGGCGCCGGTCTCCAGGCATTCGGCGAGGGTGAAGCGCCCGGCGGCGGCGCCCGCCGCCTGCATGCCGGAGGCGAGGGCGCCCGGCACGAAGGCGTGGATCGCTTCGTCCCAGACAGGCCGACGCGAGAGATGCGAGTCGAGGTGGACGATCGGGTTCCAGCCATTGGCCATGGCGAGGCCGTCGCAGGCGATCGTCTCGGTGCTGTGGTAGCCGTCCACGACCTCGATCGCGCTGAGGCCGAGATGGCCCTTGGTGCCGGCGACGTATCCGCCGGTCACGACGCGCGCGCCGGCGGCCTCCGCCATCCGGCGCAAGGCCGGGGGAACGGCGGCGCGGCTGTCGATCACCGCCGCGAGCCCGCCGCCCGCGGCCAGGATGTCGGCGGCGGTGCGCCAGCCGTCGTCGCTCGACGTGAACACGGCGAGGCGGCGCCCCGGCAGCACGCCGTAGCGGTTGAGGTAGGTCCGCACCGCGCCGGCCAGCATCACGCCGGGGCGATCGTTGCCGCCGAAGATGTGCGGGCGCTCGATCGCGCCGGCGGCGAGCACCGCGCGCCGCGCCACGATCCGCCACAGCCGCTGGCGCGGGGCGTGGGCGGCCGGCACCGCGAGATGGTCGGAGACGCGCTCGACCGCACCGTAGGCGCCGTGATCGTAGACGCCGAACAGGGTGGTGCGCGACAGGATGCGCACCTCGGGCAGGCTCTCCAGCTCGGCCACCGCGCGGGCGGCCCAGTCGGCCCCGCTCTCACCATTGATCTCGCGCCGCTCGGCCAGCAGGCGGCCGCCGATCGAAAAGTCCTCGTCGACGAGGATGACCCGCGCGCCGGATCGGCCGGCAGCGAGCGCCGCCGAGAGGCCGGCCGGGCCGCCGCCGATGACGAGCACGTCGCAATGGGCGTGGGCGTGGTCGTAGGTGTCGGGATCGGGGGCGTCGGCGGCCCGGCCAAGGCCCGCAGCGCGCCGGATCATCGGCTCGTACAGCTTCTCCCAGAGGGCGGAAGGCCACATGAAGGTCTTGTAGTAGAAGCCCGCGGCGAAGACGGGGCTCAGCAGCGCGTTGACCGAGAGCGCGTCGAGCGCGAGCGAGGGCCAGCGGTTCTGGCTCGTCGCCTCCAGCCCCTCGTAGAGCTCGGCCATGGTGGCGCGGGTGTTGGGCTCGCGCCGGGCGCCCGAGCGCAGCTCCACCAGCGCGTTCGGCTCCTCCGAGCCGGCCGAGAGGATGCCGCGGGGCCGGTGATACTTGAACGAGCGGCCGACGAGGCGCACGCCGTTGGCGAGCAGCGCCGAGGCGAGTGTGTCGCCGTGGCAGCCGGTGAGGCGCTTGCCGTCGAAGGTGAAGTCGCGCGGGCGCCGCCGGTCGATCAGGCCGCCGGTGGCGGTGCGGAAGGGCTGGGTGTCGCCGCCGGATATCCCTCCCCCCGCCGCGGGGGAGGGTGCCCGCGGAGCGGGCGGGTGAGGGGGCGACGTTTCCGGAAAGGGCGCTCCCCTCTCCCGACCCTCGCTGACGCGCGGGCCACCCTCCCCCGCGGAGGGGGGAGGGCTTTGCTGCGGCTCGCGATCAAGCATGGTCTGCACTCCCGGTGAGCGTGGCGGTGTTCCGCGCCCGCGCGACGTCGCGCGCCGGCTCGACCGATTCGATGGCGTGGGTGCGGGTGTCGCGGGTCACGACCAGCCAGGAGCGGCAGCCGGCGGCGTGGTACCAGAGCTCGCGGATCGTCCCGGCGGGGTTGTCGCGCAGGTAGACGTAGTCGTGCATGGCTTGGGCCGAGGCCTCCATCCCGTCGGGGCGCCGGGGCGCGGCGTCGCCGAGGTAGCTGAACTCCCCGTTGTCGCGCTCGCCGCAGAAGGGGCATCGGATGCGCATGGCGTGTCGTCCTGTCCCGGAGATGTCCCCTCCCCCCTGCGGGGAGGGGTCAGGGGTGGGGGTCGCGCAGAAGGCACCGCTGCGCCTCGTCCTGCACCACCCCCACCCTCGGTCCCTCCCCGCAAGGGGGAGGGAAGAGAGCCTCAATGCAGGTTGGGCTGGGCGCCCATGCCCTTCTCGTCGATGAGATGGCCGGTGGCGAAGCGGTCGAGGCGGTAGGCACTCGCATCCGCGTGCGGTTCGTCGCGGGCGATCAGGTGGGCGAAGCAGAAGCCGGCGGCCGGCGTCGCCTTGAAGCCGCCGTAGCACCAGCCGGCGTTGAGGTAGAGGCCGCCGATATCGGTGCGGTCGATGATGGGCGAGCCATCCATCGACATGTCCATGATGCCGCCCCAGTGGCGCAGCAGCCGCAGGCGCCCGAGGCCCGGCCAGAGGGCCATGCCGCCCTCCATCACGTCCTCGATGGTGTGCAGGTTGCCGCGCTGGGCGTACGAGTTGTAGCCGTCGATGTCGCCGCCGAAGACGAGGCCGCCCTTGTCCGACTGGCTGACGTAGAAGTGGCCGGCCCCGAAGGTCATGACGCAGTCGATCAGCGGCTTCACGCCCTCGCTGACGAAGGCCTGCAGCACGTGGCTCTCGATCGGCAGGCGCATGTCGACCATGCCGGCGAGCAGCGAGGAGGAGCCGGCGACCGAGATCGCCACCTTGTTGGCCCGGATGACGCCGCGGCTGGTCTCGACGCCGGTGACGCGGCCGTTCTCGCGGCGGATGCCGGTGACGGCGCAGTTCTGGACGATGTCGACGCCGCGGTCGCTGGCGGCACGGGCATAGCCCCAGGCCACCGCGTCGTGGCGCACGGTGCCGCCGCGGCGCTGGAGCAGGCCGCCCTTCACGGGGAAGCGGGCGTTGTCGAAATCGATGAACGGCACCATCGCCCGCACGCCCTCGCGGTCGAGGAGTTCGGCGTCGATCCCGGCGAGCCGCATGGCGTTGCCGCGGCGGGCGTAGGCGTCGCGCTGCGCGTCCGAGTGGTAGAGGTTCAGCACGCCGCGCTGGCTGACCATGGCGTTGTAGTTGATGTCCTGCTCCAGCCCCTCCCAGAGCTTCATGGAGCGCTCGTAGAACGGGATGTTGCCGGGCAGGCCGTAGTTCGAGCGCACGATGGTGGTGTTGCGCCCGACATTGCCCGAGCCGACGTGGCTCTTCTCCAGCACCGCGACGTTGGTGATCCCGTGTTCCTTGGCGAGGTAGTAGGCGGTGGCGAGCCCGTGCCCGCCGCCGCCGACGATCACCACGTCGTAGGCCTCCTGCGGGGCGGCGTCGCGCCATTGCGGCGTCCAGTCCCGCTGGCCGCGCAGGGCCTGCCCCAGGACACTGAACAGGGAATAGCGCATGGGGTGATCCGCTCTTCGCCGAAGGATTCTCGCGTCTGCCGCTCCAGAGTTAGCCGACGGCGCAAACGGCGGGCTTGCATTTCGCGACATGATTCCGGCAGATCGCGCAGAAATGCGTGACGTTGACGAACCGACCGGACGCACCCGGCCCGGGCGAAAACCTCCGCGGGCGGAAACCCCCGCGCCGCGGACGGTGGGCTTCGTGCTGGTGCCGGACTTTCCGCTGATGGCCTACACCGCGGCGGTCGAGCCCCTGCGCGCCGCCAACACCCTGTCGGGCTGCGAGCTCTATCGCTGGTGGCACGCCGCGCCCGATGGCGGGCTGGTGCAGGCCTCGAACGGGCTCGGCATCCTCACCGACGTCACCGTGGGCGCGGAGGGAATCCCCGCCGACCGCGTCTTCGTCTGCGCCGGCGGCAACCCGGCGGCGTTCGACGATTCGTCCCTGTTCGCGTGGCTGCGCGGCCTCGCCCGCCACGGCGTGACCCTCGGCGGCATCTCCGGCGGCCCCTACCTGCTGGCCCGTGCCGGCCTTCTCGCCGGGCGCCGCTGCACGCTGCACTGGGAGCACGTCCCGGCCTTCGAGGAGCGCTACCCCGAGATCGACGTGGTCCGCTCGCTGTTCGAGATCCAGGGCGACCGAATCACCTGCTCCGGCGGCATCGCGGCGCTGGACCTGATGCTCGACCTGATCGGCCGCGACCACGGCGCCGGGCTCGCCGCGGGCGTCAGCGACTGGTTCCTGCACAACCAGATCCGCGAGGGCCTGAGCCCGCAGCGGATGGATCTGCGCCAGCGCTTCGGCGTGCGCGACCCGCGCCTGTTGCGGGTGCTCGCGGCGATGGAGGCGAATCTCGAAACCCCGCTCACCCGCGAGGCCCTGGCCGATCTCGCCCGCGTCTCGGTGCGGCAGCTGGAGCGCCTGTTCCGCGACGGACTCGGGCGCGGGCTCCACCGGCATTACCTGCACCTTCGCCTCGACCGGGCGCACCAGCTCGGCCGCGAGAGCGCGCTGAGCCGGGCCGAGATCGCCACCGCGACGGGTTTTGCCAGCGCGGACGAGCTGTCGCGGGCGGAGCGGCGACGGCAGCGGCGGGCGAAGGCTTGAGCGCCGGTCGAGCGATTCGTCCGTCTCACACCGTCATGGCGAGCAGAAGCGAAGCCATCCAGACGGCGCGAGCTGTCCGGACAGGCCGCGCCCTGGGTCGCTTCGGCGTCGTCTCGCGATGACGGCGGATGGCTGATGTGAACCAGCGCGTCGCGGCACCCGAGACGGGGCAGCCTCGGCGCGGCCGACCCTGGATCGTTTCATGAGAGGAAATTTTCGTGCTTGAAAGTTGACGCCGCCGCGTCCCCGTGCGATCACTTTCCCAAGGGAACGAACGGACGGGGCGACGCCGATGTGCGGTATTGTCGGACTATTCCTCAAGAATCCGAAGCTTGAGCCGCAGCTCGGCGCGATGCTGTCCAAGATGCTGGAGACGATGACCGATCGCGGCCCCGACAGCGCGGGCTTCGCGGTCTACGGCTCGGACGGCGTCCCGGGTTCGGCTTCGGTGAAGCTGACCCTGCGCGGCCCCGGCCCGGCGGCCCTGCGCGAGGCGGTCGCGAAGATGGAGGCGGCGCTGTCCCTCTCGGCCGACGCGACCGAGCGCGACACCCACACCGTCCTCGCCGTGCCCGCGGAGCGCGAGGACGACATCCGCGCCTGGCTCAAGGCCAACGCCCCCGGCATCGACGTGGTGAGCGCGGGCCGCCGCATGGAGATCTACAAGGAAGTCGGCCTGCCGGCCTCCGTCGCCGAGCGCTTCGCGCTGGAGAACATGTCCGGCACCCACGGCATCGGCCACACCCGGATGGCCACCGAGAGCGCGGTGACGACCAACGGCGCCCACCCGTTCTCGACGGGCACCGACGAGTGCCTCGTCCACAACGGCTCGCTGTCGAACCACAACGACCTGCGCCGCCGCCTCCGGCACGAGGGCCTGAGCTTCGCCACCCAGAACGACACCGAGGTCGCCGCCGGCTACCTCAGCTGGCGCATGCGCGAGGGCGCCTCGCTGAAGCAGGCACTCGAATCGAGCCTGACCGACCTCGACGGCTTCTTCACCTTCGTGGTCGGCACCGAGAACGGCTTCGCCGTGGTGCGCGACCCCATCGCCTGCAAGCCCGCCGTGATGGCCGAGACCGACGACTACGTCGCCTTCGGCTCCGAGTACCGGGCGCTGGTCGGCCTGCCCGGCATCGACACCGCCCGCGTGTTCGAACCTGAGCCGGCCAAGGTCTACGCGTGGGAGCGCAGCGGCGCCGATCACGCCTCCGGGGAGCGCCAGTAATGCCGAGCTTCGACCTGCGATCCGCGCCCCTGCGCGAGCTGAACCGAGCGCTCCACGCCCTGCGGCCGGACACCAACGAGACCCACTGGACCGTCACCGGTCCGGACGGGCGCCACGCCATCGCCGCCGGTCTCGACGCGCCGGTCTCGGTCGAGATCGAGGGCAATGTCGGCTACTATTGCGCCGGCATGAACAAGCTCGCCACCGTTCTCGTCAACGGCAATGCGGGCGTGGGGGTGGCCGAGAACATGATCTCCGGCCTCGTCCACGTGCGGGGCGATGCCAGCCAGTCGGCCGGCGCCACGGCGCATGGCGGCATGCTCATCATCGACGGCAATGCCGGCGCCCGCTGCGGCATCTCGATGAAGGGCGTCGATATCGTCGTGAAGGGCTCGATCGGCCACATGTCGGCCTTCATGGCCCAGGCCGGCACGCTCACCGTGCTCGGCGACGCGGGCGAGGCGCTGGGCGACTCCCTCTACGAGGCGAAGCTCTACGTGCGCGGCTCGGTCAAAAGCCTCGGCGCCGACTGCGTCGAGAAGGAGATGCGCGACGAGCACCTCCGGGAAATCGCCGACAAGCTCGCCGCCGCCGGCCTCGCCGGGGAGGTGAACCCGAGCGAGTTCCGCCGCTACGGCTCGGCCCGCACCCTCTACCACTTCCACGTCGACAACGCCGGAGCCTACTGATGGCCGAGCACCGCAAGGACACGCCGCGCACCAAGCCGCGCCTGTCGGCGACCTTCACCCCCGACGTGATGTCCGAGATCCGCCGCGCCGCGGCGACCGGCATCTACGACATCCGCGGCGCCGGCGCGAAGCGCGCGCTGCCCCATTTCGACGACCTCCTGTTCCTCGGCGCCTCGATCAGCCGCTACCCGCTGGAGGGCTACCGCGAGCGCTGCGGCACCGAGGTGGTGCTGGGCTCCCGTTTCGCCTCGAAGCCGATCCACCTGAAGACGCCGGTCACCATCGCCGGCATGAGCTTCGGCTCGCTCTCGGCCAACGCCAAGGAAGCCCTCGGGCGCGGCGCCACCATCGCCGGCACCTCCACCACCACCGGCGACGGCGGCATGACGCCGGAGGAGCGCGGCCACTCCAAGACCCTGGTCTACCAGTACCTGCCGTCCCGCTACGGCATGAACCCGGACGACCTGCGCAAGGCCGATGCCATCGAGGTCGTCATCGGCCAGGGCGCCAAGCCCGGCGGCGGCGGCATGCTGCTCGGCCAGAAGATCACCGAGCGCGTCGCCGGCATGCGCTGCCTGCCGCCGGGCGTCGATCAGCGCTCCGCCTGCCGCCACCCGGACTGGACCGGGCCGGACGACCTCGCGATCAAGATCGAGGAGCTGCGCGAGATCACCGACTGGGAGAAGCCGATCTACGTCAAGGTCGGCGCCTCGCGCCCCTATTACGACACCGCGCTCGCGGCCAAGTCCGGCGCCGACGTGGTGGTGCTCGACGGCATGCAGGGCGGCACCGCCGCGACCCAGGACGTGTTCATCGAGCATGTCGGCATCCCGACGCTGGCCGCGATCCGCCCCGCGGTGCAGGCGCTTCAGGATCTCGGCCTCCACCGCAAGGTGCAGCTCGTCGTCTCCGGCGGCATCCGCTCCGGCGCCGACGTGGCCAAGGTGCTGGCGCTCGGCGCCGACGCGGTCGCCATCGGCACCGCCGCCCTGATCGCGCTCGGCGACAACGATCCCCGCTGGCAGGCGGAGTACGAGGCCCTCGGCACCACCGCCGGCGCCTACGACGACTGGCACGAGGGCAAGGACCCGGCCGGCATCACGACCCAGGATCCGGAGCTTTCGAAGCGCCTCGATCCGGAACTCGCCGGCCGCCGCCTCGCCAACTACCTCGCGGTGATGACGCTGGAGGCCCAGACCATCGCCCGCGCCTGCGGCAAGAGCCACCTGCACAACCTCGAACCGGAGGATCTGGTGGCGCTCACCATCGAGGCCGCGGCGATGGCGCAGGTGCCGCTCGCCGGCACCGGCTGGATTCCCGGCAAGACCGGCATGTGATCTGCGAGGGCTGCTCCCGAGGCGTCGAGGGCGGCCCTGTTTCTTTTGTGGCGATGGGGCCGAACCACCAAGCCGGGAGGATTCTTGCAATGACGCACGAACTCGAAGTCGCCGCCCGGGAACGCGGCATCAAGTACTTCCTCGTCTCCTACACCGACCTGTTCGGCACCCAGCGCGCCAAGCTGGTGCCGGCGGCCGCCATCGCCAGCACCTGCCGCAACGGCGCGGGCTTCGCCGGCTTCGCCACCTGGCTCGACATGAGCCCGGCCGACGCCGACCTCCTGGCCATGCCCGATCCCGAGGGGCTGATCCAGCTGCCCTGGAAGCCGGAGGTCGGCTGGCTGCCCGCCGACCTCGTCATGGGCGGCCAGGCGGTCGAGCAGGGCCCGCGCAACATCCTCAAGCGCCTGATCAAGGAGGCGGCCCGCGAGGGGCTGCAGATGAAGAGCGGCGTCGAGTGCGAGTTCTTCCTGATCACGCCCTGCGGCTCGGAGCCCGCCGACACCGCCGACAAGCAGACCAAGCCCTGCTACGACCAGTCGGCCCTGATGCGCCGCTACGAGGTGATCACCGAGATCTGCGACGCGATGCTGGGTCTGGGCTGGAAGCCCTACCAGAACGACCACGAGGACGCGAACGGCCAGTTCGAGATGAACTGGGACTACGACGACGCCCTGATCACCGCCGACCGGCACGCCTTCTTCAAGTACATGACCCGCTCGATCGCCGAGAAGCACGGCTTCCGCGCGACCTTCATGCCCAAGCCCTTCATGGACCTGACCGGTTCGGGCTGCCACGCCCACGTCTCGCTCTGGCGCGACGGCCAGAACGTCTTCGCCGACCGCTCGGACGAGATCGGCCTGTCGCAGATCGGCTACCACTTCATCGGCGGCCTGATCCACTCTGCCGATGCGCTCGCAGCGCTGACGAATCCGTGCGTGAACTCCTACAAGCGCATCAACGCGCCGCGCACCACCTCGGGGGCGACCTGGGCGCCCAACACCGTGACCTATACGGGCAACAACCGCACCCACATGATCCGCATCCCCGACGGCGGGCGCTTCGAGTTCCGCCTCGCCGACGGGGCGGCCAATCCCTATCTGCTCCAGGCCGGCATCCTCGCCGCCGGCCTCGACGGCATCCGTCAGAAGCGCGATCCGGGTCAGCGCCTCGACATCAACATGTACACCGACGGGCACAGCGTGGAGGGCGTGAAGCGCCTGCCGCTCAACCTGCTCGACGCCCTGCGCGCGCTGGAGGCGAGCCCCGTTCTCAACGAGGCGCTCGGCGCCTTCGTGCCGAGCTACCTCAAGCTCAAGCGCTCGGAATGGGACGATTACTGCCGCCACCTGACCCAGTGGGAGCGCGACACGACCCTCGACTGTTGAGCCCCCACCCCCGGCCGGGGTAAGGGCACGGCGATTGTCCGGACGGAGACCCCCACCGTGCCCGCCGACCTTCGCGGCCGCTTCCAGGCCCTGTGGACCCGTGCGGTCGGTCCCGTCGGGATCGACGAGGCGTGGCGGGCGCTCGATGCCGGCTACGGCGGGGCCGCGCGCCACTACCACGATTGGCGCCACGTCGCGGCGCTGCTCGACGGGCACGACGCCGTACGCCCGCACGCGTCCTTCGCCGGCCCGGTCCACGACGCGATCGATCTCGCGATCGTCTTCCACGACGCGATCTACGATCCGGCCCGGCCGGACAACGAGGCGCGCAGCGCCGCCCTGCTGCGAACCTGCGCCGGGACGGCCGCGGATCCGGACCTCCTGTCCCGGTCGGAGGCGATGATCCGCGCGACCGCCGACCACGCGCCGCAGGCCGATCCGGCGGTGCGGCTGATGCTCGACCTCGATCTGGCGATCCTCGGCGCGCCGCGCCCGGACTACGAGACCTACGCCGCGGCGATCCGGCGCGAATACGCCGCCGTGCCCGATTCGGTCTGGCGGGTCGGGCGGGCGCTGGTGCTGGAGCGCTTCCTCGCCCGCCCGCAGCTCTATCAGACCGACCTCTTCCGCGAGCGGTTCGAGGCCGGCGCCCGCGCCAACCTCGCGGCGGAGGCGGCGGCGCTGAGGGCCGAACCGGACGGCGCGGGGCGCGGGGCGTAGGGGATCGGCGCGATCCGCGGCCGGCGGCTTGCCCGTTCCGGCCCGGCGACCTATCGCTCGCCCCGCCCCGCCGGCACCCGCCGCGGGACAGGGATCCGACCTGCCGATGCGGCTGCTGGGACGCCTCCTGCTCGCGGCCTTCGCCCTGATCCTGGCCATTCCGGCCGGCGCCCTGACGCTCGCCGCCGGGGTGCTCCTCGATCCGAGCTTCCGCGAGACGCTGGGCCGGCTCGGCCTCGTCGGGCTGCTGTCCGGCCTGTCGGATCTCGCGCAGGGTCTTCCGCCGGACATGGCGGCGATGGCCGTGATCCTCTTCGCCCAGGCGCTCGGCCTCCTGCTGATCCTGCCGCCAACGCTCGCCGCCCTCGTCGGCGAGACGCTTCGGTTGCGCTCCCCGGTCTGGTACGGCGGCGCGACGGGCCTCTCCACGGCGCTCCTGCCCTGGCTCGTCCGCGGCGGCCCGCCGCCAGCCGCCGGCTCCGCGGCCGCGGGCGCGGAAGCGCGGCTCGCCGCGATCCTCCTCGCGGCGGGCGCCGTCTCCGGGTTCGTCTACTGGCTGATCGCCGGCCGCAGCGTCGGCGCGCGGGCGCCGGACCGCGGCGCGGACGCATTTTAGGGGTGGACAGGCGCCCGCCATCGCTTATGAAAATGGGGTGCTTTTCGAAGCCTTGCCGCTCCGAAAGCACCCTCCGGCTCGAGGGCGCGTCACCGCTCCGCGAGCGGCCGGATGCGGGCGTAGTTCAGTGGTAGAACGTCAGCTTCCCAAGCTGAATGTCGTCGGTTCGATCCCGATCGCCCGCTCCAACTAACCTGCTGAAGCGTCAGCCTTTTTAACGCTCTACCGCTGACCTCGCGTTCCCCATGTTCCCCACCGCGTTCCCTATGGTCTGTTCAGGCGCCGTTCTTCACGCCTCGATGGGCGATGCGAAGCGTCGCCACCTTGCGTGATTTGCCGACTGCGCCGCGCGAGTAGCGCGCCGTAGTCGAAGCTTGTGTGTGAGCTGCCGCGGCTCGGGCATCGTCGAGATCGGCGCCCGCATCCTCGGCTTCCGTGATGGCACCAGCCCGCGCATCCATGTTCCAGACCGCGTCCGGAATGCCGGCTGCGCGTGCTACGACCCGCCACTCGCGACCGAAGGCGTCTCCGGCGTAGGGCCGACCAGCCTTCTCATCGACGATCAGAGGTCCAACCCTGCGCTCGGCTGGGATTTGCGCGGCGACTGTCTGGACATGCGGACAGAGCGTCAGATCGTGAGCCGCGATGGCGCCCGTCTTCGACGTCACCTTTCGCGTGATGCCGTCGAGGACCACGTCGGCCCACGTCAGGCCACCAACCCAACGATGGCCGTTGAGGACGATGCCGGTGGCGGCATGTCCGGCCGGGATCGGCTCCCACTCCCCGATCACGTCCTTCTGCCGAAGCGCCGTGTCGAACTGCAGGGCTGTAGCGAGAGCCAGCGACAGCCGCTCCATCTCAATAGCCTTCGGGATGAAGGCCTCGACATGGGCAAGATCGAGCGTAACGCGCCGTCGGGCCGGCTGCGGGAAGCGCACCTCGGTCAGGATCGCCTTCACCCTGGCGCATCCAGCCAACTCGGCCGACACGCCGTAGGAGACCATTTCCCGCAGCTTCTTCATGATGCCCCAGGCACGACGCACCCGCTCAGGTCCGCCTGGCGACTTCGGCCGCTTGGCCGCGTTGTACCAGCGCCAGAAGTCCTCCAGCTTCAGGGCATCGAGCGCCCGGTCACCGAATGCCTTCTCGATAATGCGGAGGACGTGAACGTCCTTCTCCCGCGTCGTGTGCTTGAGCCGGCGGAACGGGCTCGCCTCATCGACCTGATAGCGGCGCGAGAGGCCGCGGATCGTGCCATCGAAGCGGTTCGTTTCGCGCCCACGTCCGGAGGACCACTCCAGCATCTCGGCCTGCAGGCGCATGCAAGTCGCCGTGATGAGCGTGTGCTGCGCCGGATCGTCGAGGCTGTAGGGCAGCCGCACGGTCTCCGGCCGGTAACCGGCTTTCACGAGGTCGGCACGAGCGACCCAGTAGCCGACATCGGGGCCGTTCTTGCGCTTGCGGCGCTTGAGGCCGGGTGCGTTGAGTTCAGAGGGCATCGAGGTTCTCCTGTCCGTCGAGGCAGGACGCCTCGACGTGGGAGAGACCGTAGCGCCGATTCCAGTAACCCAGCACAGCCGGCCAGTAGCGGGCACCCATCAACGGATCGATGCGCGGGAGTCCATCACGCTCCAGCACGATGGCCTTGGCCATCCAATCGGTCGGATCTTGGCTGAGACGGCGAGCGATCTCGGCCTCCGAGGGGAACAACCCCTGGTCGCGGTAGGGAGGACGGCGCGCCATTGTTCATGCGCCTCCCTTCGAAAGGTCCGCGAAGCTGCGGGCGTTGATCCGCTCCGCGATCTCCCGACCTCGGGCGATCGCCTCGGCATGGTCCTCGAAGTAGCCGTGGCAACCAGCGGAACCGCCGCTCGGGCTCTCATCGAAAACACCGAAGCAGCCGTCCTCGGTATCGAGGATGAACACGTCACCGCCGAGAAGCGCGGCTGGCCGGGGGCGATCGATCCGCGACTCGTTACGGGGAAAAGTGAGGACGGTGCCACTCATGCTGCCCGCTCTCCGCGCTGCTGGCGGGAGGGCCGAAGGTGTTCGACCAAGCTAGCCACAGCTATCAGCGCGGCGGCGGCACATCTTACTTCGAAGGCAAGGGCGTGATCGTTGCCGACTTGAGCCTGGGCAGAGCCGGCCGCGGCGAATGCCGCGACCTGGGAGAGTTGCTGCGCGATTTCCTCGCGAATGAAGTCAGAAGCGGTGCTCATCGGGCAACGCTCCAGTGCTCGGGCACCCCGAACGCGTGCCCTGCGATGACGGCGGCAAGCTCTGGACTCCGAACCCGACCAAGAACGGCGCGGGTGCGCTGACTCTCGGGAGAAGGAAGATCAGGCGGAAGCGTTGGGACGGATTGCCGACGACGAACATTTCGCTTATTGACGGTCATGCAAGTTTGACCTTTTCGGCCCCGGCAAGCCTCCGCTTGTGCGGGGCCGTTTTTTGCTTGGGGCATTGCGGAAGCCGACGGGCATCAGCCCGCCAGCGGCGGGAACCCTCAGGCCGCGACGGGCGCCGAGGGCTGTGCAGGCGGTAGCGCCAGCATTTCGCGAAGCTTTGCAGTCGGGACGCGGTAGAGCCGCCCAACCCTGATCGTTGGGATCTCTCCGGCTTTAGCCGCACGGCGAGCGGCTGCTTCCCCAATCCCAAGAACCCGACCGGCCAGAGGTAGATCGACAGTTGGCTGCGTCAGTACCCGAAGGATGTCTTCGCTCATCTCGACCCCGCCAAACGTCATCCATTTACGCGACGATTGCCGTTGTAGAAGAGAGAGGATGCTTGCGTCAACCCATCGTCGCTTGTATGGACTACGATTGAGATCTGAGGGCCGATAGATGACAGAAGAAGCACCGAACAGCGTCGTGAAGCGCCGAGGCGGCAGGCCCCCGAGCAAAAAGCGAGGCACCTTCTCATTCCGCGTCACGGCGGAACTGCGCGCGAAGCTTGAGGCCGCTGCAGCAGAGGCAGGTAAACCTGTAAGTGAGGAGATCGAGGCTCGTCTAGAAACCAGCTTTCGTGATCCGACAATCATTCACGCGACAACAGAGCAGACGATATCTAGCATCGTCTTTCAACTTGATCGTCAAACAACAGAAATGTTTGGCGGCGAACATGGCCGGTTCGCGGGTGAGGAGTTCGGTAAGGGGTTCAGTCTTGCCGCAAAAATTGTGGAAGAACGGCTTTGCGGCAAGCCATGGCATAAAGACGCGAGCGGCATAGAAGAAATGCGCCTTAGGTTAAGGCGTGCTCCAGACGTAGTGATTGATATGGTCTTGCATAGGATTAAAGTTCAGACAGAAACACCCCAAGAGTTTGCTGCTCGACTTGGGTTGAAGGTCGAAGGTCCAAGTGAAGAGGATGCGCAGGCTGCCTTGATTAGATATTTCGATGAACAAGTTGAGCAGCGTAGACTTGCGATCAAAAGTGAGGGTGCTGAGATAGAGGCTGACCAGAAGTAGCGAGGCGCCCCTCGCGCGCGTGGAGTGGTACGGATTGTACGGACAGGGTGCCGCAGGCGGTTGCCGGAAATTCCTGAGGCTCGATGCCGCGACCGCTTTGAAAACAATCAAAGGTCTGGCTCGCTGGCAGAAACCCCTTCGGAAATCAAAGCCGAGGACCAACATTCACCAACAGGCCCTGCGCGCGATACCGCTCCCGGAAACTCGGACTGGCCCGCAGATCGTCGCCAATCAAAAGCGCTTCGATCCCCTGGCGAGGGGCCTGCGACCGGCCTACGAACCCCCGACGATCCTACCGCGATCGGCAGACAGCCCCGCCCGCGCGTGAAGTCGTCCGAATTGTCCGAGATGTGCCGTCCTTTAGGGCCTGACAAAACCCCACAGGCCAGTGCCGCGCGTGCTAGCATTTGCTAACAACCGCCCGCCCCTATGCGGCTACGAGAAACCTCCCGCAGATCTAAACATTTCTCAACAGGTCAGCCCCCGCCGGCGCGGGTACTTCTCCCGAAAATCTCCTTGCAAGCCGCGGTCTGCTTCTCCCGCGCGTGGACTAGTGCGGAGTGTGCGGATCGGATTTGTGGCCCTCGTCTATAGCGCTACCGAAAATTCCTCGACCTATTTTGCGGGATATCCCCGAGCAAAGGCCAGATCAGCCGCTTAAAGCGAACCAAAACCGCCCAAAGCGATTAGAAGATGCTCGGATAGTGCTCGCATAGTATGTCTGGAAACTCTCCTGATCATAACATTCCATAACAGGCGCGGCGGCAGCGGCTTGGCGTCTGACGCGATGCCATCACCCGCTGCGCAATAGGCGCAGATCGCGAAGTGATGTCAGGTTTTGTCAGGTCCGAACCCGGCGCTAAGAGGGGGCGAGCCATCTCATTTCCGTTCATTCGAACGCATCCGGCTTCAGGTTTTCTAAGGTTCGGCCGGGAAGCGAACATGGTCGAGGATGTCATCATCCGCAGGGCTCGGCGATGTCTACATCTGACAGCATCCCCAGGCTGGCCGAATGCCGGATCTCGCGCGTGCACGCGTACTGGTCCCCAAACTCAGTCTCGGCGCCGTTCCTCCGCTCAAATGGGGCGGATGTGCTTTGGCAGAAAATCGGACATGTCTTGGCGAACGCGCGCCTCTGTATCCTTGTCCCACTTCGCGACGACTACGGCGGGAACCGGGCTCGCGGTCCAGAAGGGATGAACCTCCACGGTTACCCATCCGCCCGTTGCATAGGCCGAGCCTTCAACGGCGCTGGCATCCTCAGCGGTATCAACCAAGAACGTCAGCCGCACCGTCGCCATTATAGGCCCCCCCGCCTGCATGATCCTTGAAGGCGTTGGCCCGGCGGATGTACCCGACGACGGTACGCGGATCGCGGTGGCCCGACACGTCCATGATACGGGCGAGATCGGCGCCGCGCTCGGCCGCGGTGGTGATGAAGCCGGCCCGCAGCGAATGCGCCCCGAACAGCGCCGGATCGAGCCCAGCCGCCGCGGTGTACCGCTTGATGATGTCTGCAACGGCCTGGGTCGTGAGGCGGGACGGGACTGAAGTTTTCTGAAGCTCTGGCCGCTCCCCCGCCGCGAGCGAGGCGGGCGTACCCTTTCGCTCATTTTTGAGTGAAAGCCCTCTCACCCGACCCGAACGGGACACCGGCCGGAACACTGCCCCCTCGGTGATTCCTGCCGCGTCGAGCCATTCGCGGATCAGGGCGACCGGTCGAATGAAGCGCCCGTGCGGGATGGCCTTCTCGATCCCCTGCCCTTCTTGGTCGGTCTTCGAGCGCCGCACCATCACGCGCAGGCCGTCAGCATGCCCGACCAGATCAGCGACATCGAGCGCGACCAACTCAGAACGGCGGAAGGCGCCCGCGAAGCCGAGCGCCAGCAGCGCCCGATCGCGCTTGCCCGTCATTGTGTCGGGCATCCGCATCAACATGGCTGCGACGATCTCGTCCGTTGCCGCAGCCTTCCGCTTCGGAGCCACGCCGATCCGTCGCCGGATTCCTTTCATGGTCGCCCTCACCTCCTCGTCGCCGGTGGGGTCGGGCTGCTTCGCGAGCTTGTGCGCGTAGGAGATCGCGGCGCACCGCCGGCCGATGGTCGAGGCAGAGCGACCCACCTTGGCTTCGGCGACGAGGAAGGCTGCCACCGCCTCCGGGCTGGCCGGCGCAGATGGAAAGCCTGTGCGGGCGCAGTACGCTTGGAACTCCCGCCAGTCCGACTTGTAGGCCCGCACCGTCACATCGGCCTTGCTGGCGCGCTGATAGGCCCGAACAATCTCGGCCGCCTCCGCCGGCAGGTTCTCCCCCGGTCCGGTGGAAATCGCCGCCGGCATGGCGTCAACTGCTGCCGCCATCGTCGATCTTCCGCTGACGGCGCAGGGCTTCAATCGCTGCCTCATGATCACGGCGCGCGTCGTCGATCGCGAGAGAGCGCACGAGTCTGACGATCTCCGGCTGCGGCTTCAGCCAACCTGCCCGTTGTGCCATCTTCGTTTTGCGGTCGTCAGCTTCTGGGTCCATCGTTTCCCCTCGCTAAGCCAGAGCGCCGAGTGAAGCGACCGCGCCGGCAGAACGGCTCCCGGCGTGCATTTTGAAACGATATAGCCCTAGCTCTACTCTTTCACATCAATTTCGAACAGGGCTGTCCAAAACTTTCGAGAAGAACGATTGTCGAAAGTTATCTGGAGGTTGGTTCCGTTGGGAAGGTTTAATGAGGATTGGACGCCTACGGCCTGTTTTTGGCCCGCAATGGGTAGGTAGCGAGTTTTAATGGTGGGGCCGCAAGCGGACGCTCCACCGCCCATCTGTTGATACGGGATGGGCGACATGAGCCTCGATTCGGAAACTCAAGCTATTCGATCTCACCAGACGCACATCTCTAACTGCTAGCCGGAGCCTCGCGCCACATCTACGCGCTTGGATGTGCTTTTTTGGCGACAAGACGCGCTTCTTAGTTAAAGGACCTTCTTCGAATTAATTATCGGTTAACCAACGTTGCCGGATTTGAGCGGCGATCCGGTCCCGATCCCCGGGAACAACCTCTCCTCATCTCGTCGGCTGATTTGCAGTTGCGCGAGCGGCGGTCTCAAGAGTCGCAAAAATGTCATCCGTTTTCCCGTCGACGTCGTCGTCGCAGTCTTCGCTGATCTCCTATAGAAAGCGTCTGACTCTGCTCGGCGGCGTGAGCATGCTCGCGATGGCCGTCGTCTTGCCGGCAGTTGCAGCAGATCGGCCGACCCCGTTCGTGGCTAAAGGGGAGAACGGGCCGCGAGGAAGCGCCGGCATCTTCGGCTTCTGGACAAGAGATGCAGTCGCCGGCAGGCCGGGTGGCAACGTCGATCTCGCCAACGTCGATGTCAGTGCCGCCCAGAAAAATCCAGCAAGCACTATCGAGATGGGATCGAAAGGTGGCAGCGGCGGCTCAGGCGACGCCAGTGGGACCGCTTCGGTACCTGGAGCCGATGGCGGCTCTGCCGGCAACGTTACCGTCTCGCTCACCGATCAAGTGTCCGGCCGCGGCGATCAGAAGTCGGCTGCTCCTCGCATCTGGATCTATTCGCAAGGTGGCAATGGCGGCGGAGCACAGAAAGATGTTGGGGCTGGCGGGGCAGCCGGATCTGTCGGCCTGACGCTGTCGTCCACCATTTCGACGGAGGGAGCTTCCTTCCTCGGGGTTCGTGTCAGCTCAATCGGCGGAAACGCAGGCTATGGTGGAACCGACGCTTCGAAAACAGAGGCCAAGAAGGGCGGCGCCAGCGGCGACGTGACCCTGGACATCCTGCAGTCCGGCAGCGTGTCCACAACGGGCAAGGGCGCGACGGCCGTCATTGTTGAGTCCCTCGGCGGGGCGGGCTCCGTCCGCGGCGATGGAACCTTCTACAGCAACCCCTTCGTGACGAAGGGCGGATCGGCCGGCAGTGCCACCTTCACAAATGGCGGGCACATCAAGACGACAGGCGATCACGCCATCGGCGCTCTCGTTCAGAGCGTCGGCGGAACCGGCGGTGCGCAGAATACGACCGGGGGCGGTCGGCCCGGGGAGAGAGGTGGCGATGCAGCCTCCGTCGCTTCGACCAACAACGGCAGCATTAAGACGGGCGGCGAGTACGCCTTCGGCGTGCTGACTCAATCCGTCGGCGGCAAGGGCGGCCAGGGCGGCGGCGCAAGCTTCAGCGGAGGCGACGGCGGTGATGCCGGCGACGGCGGCGCCGTCAATGTCACGAACCATGGATCGATCGAGACCGGCGGTCTCGGCGCAATTGGCGTGATCGCGCAGAGCATCGGCGGCGGCAAACCCCTCGACGCGCTCCAAGTCGTTCCGGTGAAGGAGCGTACCGGCGGCGGGGCCGGCGGTTTCGGCGGCGGCCTGTTCTTCGGATCGGGCGGAGTCGGTGGGCAGGGCGGCGTCGGCGGCAGGGTTGATGTCGTCAACGACGGATCCATTCTGACAGCTGGCAACAAGGCCTACGGCGTTCTGGCCCAGAGCATCGGCGGCGGCGGCGGTGGCGGAGGGAAGGCCCAGGCGTTCGGCTTCTTCTTCGACGTCGCGCTCGGCGGTGACGGCGGAATCGGCGGGAAGGGGCAGGACGTCAGTGTCGCGACGAGGGCGAGGACGGCCAAGGGCGATCCCGTCACGATCGAGACACGGGGCAACGAGGCTGCCGCCATCCTGGCGCAATCGATCGGCGGTGGCGGCGGAATCGGCGGCGATGCCGTGTCGCGTGCAGCTGGCCTCGTCATCACCGTCGCGACATCGAACGGCGGGTCCGGCGGCAAGGGCAACAGCGCCGGCAAGGTTGATGTCGACAACGCCGCCGAAGTCACCACTCAGGGATCCCGATCCTACGGCATCGAGGCGGTGAGCATCGGCGGAGGAGGCGGTGCCGGGGGAACTTCCATCGCTACCGCCATCGGCGCCTCCGCCGCCTACGTTGCGGATATCAACATCATCGTTGCCTCAGCTCAGGGCGGCGTCGGCGGGGACGGCGCCAAGGGCGGCCCGGTCGATGTCAAGAATTCAGGCTCGGTCAAGACAACCGGCAGCGATGCGTCCGGCATTCTGGCCATGAGCATCGGCGGCGGCGGCGGTGCCGGCGGCTTCGCGGACACGTCCAGCCTGTCGATTACGGGGCCGGAGGTCGTGTCGATTTCGGTCAATACCGGCCTCGGCGGAAGCGGTGGGACCGGCGGTTCCGCGGACAAGGTAACCGTGACCAATTCTGGCCAGATTTCGACGGCCAAGGCCCAAGCTGCTGGCATCGCCGCCTACAGCATCGGCGGCGGCGGCGGTGTGGGCGGAAGCGCCGACGTGGTGCAGCAAGCGGCCGGCAAGGGCTACGGGATGGCGGTCAACGCCGTCCTCGGCGGCAAGGGCGGGACCGGCAACAAGGGCGGCGGTGTCAACGTCATCAATGGCGGCTCCATTACGACCGAGGGCTACGCGGCGAACGGCGTTCATGCGCTCAGCGTCGGCGGCGGCGGCGGCGCGGGTGGATCGGGCGAGATCAAGACGATTACCGGCATCAAGGCGGCCAACCTCGGCCTTGGGGGCAATGCGGAGACTTATGCAGACAAAGTGACCGGCTACATCCCGGTCAAGCCCAAGACCCTGTCCATCAACGGGATCGTCGGTGGCGACGGCGGCACGGGCGGCGACGCGGGCCGCGTCGAGGTCATGAACGCGGGACGTATCGAGACCTGGGGCGCCGATGCCCGGGGCATTTTCGCCCAGAGCATCGGCGGCGGCGGCGGCGCGGCCCCCGCTGGCAACGCAGAACTGTCGAACAAGGTGCAGTTGAGCCAAGTCGTCGGTGGCAAGGGTGGCGCGGCCGGCAAGGGCGGTGACGTGGTCGTGCGCAACACGGGCACCGTCGAGACTTTCCGTGACGGCGCCTACGCGATCCAGGCTCAATCCGTCGGCGGTGGCGGAGGCAGCGGCGGCTCCGCCTCCAGTTCGGCAGGCAATTCTTTCCAGAACGAACTTCTCAAGGGCACAGGCAAATATGTTGGCGCCCATACGTTCCAGGCCTGGAAGTTCATCGACAATTATTACCGCTTAGTCTCCGAAGGCGGCCGAGGCATCATGCCGAAGCTTCTCAGCAAGCTGAATCTCAAGCCTGAAATCCCGTTCTCCGTCTCGTACAACACTACGATCGGCGGAAACGGCGGAGCCGCGGGCACGGGCGGTGCCGTCACCATCTCCAACACCGGAAACCTCACGACCTATGGAGCATCCGCAACGGCCATCTTCGCGCAATCAATCGGCGGAGGAGGTGGCGACGCGGGCAACTCCAATGTGTCGGGCGGCAAGATCATCAATCTGAAGAGCGTGACGGGTGGCGACGGCGGCGCCAACGGAGACGGCGGCAAGATCGAAGTCCGGCACAGCGGATCGATCATCACGAACGAAGCATCGTCCTTCGGCATCCTCGCCCAGTCGATCGGCGGCGGCGGCGGGAAGGCCACCACTGGCGCCGACAAATCCGAGAGCTGGGATCCCGTGACCCTCGTCAGCGAATTCGCCGGATACCAGACGGTGGTGGGTGGCCAGAACGGGGCGAAGGGCGTCGGGGGCGAGGTTCAGGTCACGAATTCCGGATCGATCACGACGCACGGGAAGGAATCCCACGGCATCCTCGCCCAATCTATCGGCGGCGGCGGTGGTCTCTCTCTCCTGAACGTCAACGATCCTTACGACATGCTCAGCCTGAAGGGCGCGCTCACGGTCGAAGAGAAAGCGGCGATACTCGACGCGTTCGGAATCGACGTGGACAAGGAGGTGTCCGCTCTCGAAACCTCCAAGAAGGCCAAGGACGAGCAGAAGGCCAAGAGCGGAGAGACGCCGCAGGCAAAACTTGACGCCCGCCTTGGCGGCAAGGGGGCAATCGGCAATGGCGGCGCCGTCAAGGTCGATGCCACCGGCTCGATCTCGACCGATGGTGAAGCGGCCTTCGCTGTCCTGGCCCAGTCGATCGGCGGCGGCGGCGGTCTTTCGACCAGCGGGAGGGCGGACGTTGCCATGGTAGCCGGGCGCATCGGCGGAATCGACGACACAAACGGCAATGGAGGCACGGTGTCCGTCAACCTGGACGGAAGCGCTTCGATCAATACCCGCGGTTTCGGTTCCCACGGCATCTTCGCCCAGTCGATCGGCGGCGGTGGCGGGTATGGCGGCACGACGCCGAACACGCCAGCTTTCGTGACGGTCGACAAGACGACCGGCGACGGCGGCAAGGTCGAGATCAAACTTTCCGAGGGTTCGATCGTGATGACGCGCGGCACCAAGGCGCACGGCGTCTTCGCGCAAAGTCTTGGCGGCGGCGGAGGTTGGGTCACCGATTTGTCCGATCGGGCCGACTTCACCACAGCGGGAACGAGCCGCGCTCAGGCCTCCGGCAAGGGCGGGACGATCGACATCACCTCGAACGGGTCGATCGCGGCCCTGGGGGCGGACGCTTACGCAATCGTTGCACAAAGCGGGGTGCAGCGCACCGACGGCTCGATCGATCCGGGCAGGACGAGTGACACGATCAAGATTATGGTCAACGGTATCGTCAGCGGCGGCAGCGCCAGCGGTGCTGGCATCCGGCTCGACGGCGGCGTGAACAACACGATCACCGTCTCCGAGGACGGCAACGTCAGCGCTCGGTCGGGACGTGCAATTGTCGGATCGCAGACACAGGATACGCTGACCAACCGCGGCATTATCGTAGGAGACATCGATCTGAGAGGCGCAGGTCCGGGCGCGGGCGACATCTTCGTGAACGGCGCTCCCGGCCAGAGCGGGGCGCTCCTCTTCACGGGATTGCACGGAATCATCGATCTCGGTTCGGCCGGCCGTCTGACGAACCACGGCGTCATCGATATCGGCGGAGCCGGCAGGGTCGCCGATCTGAAAGTGACCGGAAACTTCACCCAATCGCAGGGCGGCCAACTGCTCATTGATATCGATGCCCTGGCGTCCGACGGCGCATTGCGGAACGACCGCTTGAACGTGAGCGGCTCAGTCGACCTGGGAGGAGCGGTGCGCCCGAACGTGATGGGCAGCCTACTTCCGGGTGACTACACCTTCCTGACCGCCGGCAAGATCCAGGCGCTGAGTGCCGATGCTCCGAATACGGCGATCCAGTCCGACTCCGTACCGGTGTCTTGGGCGATCGTGCGGACCGGAGAAAGTGTGGCCCTCCGGCCGAGCGCAAACTTCGTTTCCCCCCTTGGCATGACCTTGACCAGCGACCAGCGGGCAGCAGCCGGGGCATTACAGGAGCTGTGGAACGTGGGCTCGCGCCCGCAGGCCACAGTGTTCGCCGACTTCCTTTCGGTCCGTAGCAAGTCCAGCTACGCCGCCGCTCTCGACGCCCTCAATCCCGAATCCATTCAGAACGTACTACATGGCCGCGCGTCCGACGCCCGAGCCGGACTGCACCGCGCGAACAGCTGCCCCACCTTCACGGGGACCGGCACCCTGCAACAGGAAGGCGACTGCGTGTGGGGCCGGGTGGCCGCGGGTCACACCGCGATGTTCGGCACGCCAGACGACGGCGGCTTCCGGCAGAGTTCACTGAGCTACCAGGGCGGCATGCAGACCGAGTTCGCCCGTGACTGGTTCTTTGGACTGACGGGCGCCTACACCCGCGCGTATCTACGCGATGCCGATCAGGTCAGCGGTTCGATGGCGGATGCAGCCGACATCGCCGTCGCCCTCAAGCATCAGGTGGGCCCCTGGCTGTTCGCCGCCTCGACGAATGTCGGCTACGCTTGGTCGGACAACCGTCGATCAATCAACATCGGCAACAGCAGCTGGCTCGCCCGCAGCAAGTCTGAAGTGCTGACGGCAGCCGGCCGGCTGAGAGCAAGCTACCAGTTCCTGTTCGATGGCTGGTACATCAGACCCTATGCTGAGGTCGACGTGCTCTACACCCATAGCCCCGGCTATTCGGAGACCGGCGCGCAGGCCTTGAACCTCGATGTCCGCGAGTCGCACAAGACGCTTTTTGCCTTCAGCCCCAACGTGGAGATCGGCGGCCGCTACGACATCGACGCGGAGAGCTGGATCCGACCCTACGGCAAGTTCGGCGTCACGATGTTCTCCGACGACAGGTTTATCGGGCGAGCCAGCTTCCAGGGCAGCAATGGCCTCGGACTATTCTCGACGGCCTCACGCATCCCGGACCTCGTGGGAGACGCCGGCCTCGGTGTGCAGGTCAAATTCGGCAACGGGCTCGAACTGCTAGGCGAATATCAGTCGCAGGTTGGGGATCACTTCTTCTCCCACAACGGCAGCGTCCGATTGCAGGCTCGCTTCTGATGCCTAGCAGCTTTCGGTCGCCAAGCCGGCGGCGGAGACAGCGCTCATTTCGGCATGGCTCGGATTTCATGTAGATCCTGTCCAACAGCTTTAGTTCGGCGGCATCTCACCGCCGGACTACCGTTCAACATGCTGTCAGCTCGACCAGCTCGACACGGGGAGCAGAATCGGCCTGTACGTCAATCGCCTGATCGCCCGCCTCTTGCGCTTCGAAGTGCTATGCTAGGTGAGGTGTGGGCGCGATGGAGCTGTGGCTCGCGCAAACCGTTGCTGCTCGGGCCATTTGAGCAGCCAACGACAATCAGGCCACCATTAGTCCGCCTCCCCAAGCAACCTGCTCCAAACCTGACAGACCGCTTTAGACAAAGCTCCGTTGCTCCCGCTGAAATGGTCGGCCGGTAAGCAGACCCTGTGAGGGCCTGCTGAGGGTCGAGAGCGGCCCCTGACCTTTCGCCCTGAAGCGGACGTTTTATTTCCACCCCATCGGCCAGCGATCTCCCGAACGGCCTCTCGCAATGGCCGGCCCCCGGCGCCTACTGCTCCAGCCCGCGCCCGGCATTGAAGCGTGCGCGATAGGCTGCCGGACTGACCCCGGTCAGCTTGCGGAAGCTCGTCCTGAAGGTGACCGTCGATCCGAAGCCGCTCGCCAGCGCCACGTCATCGATCGACGCGCTGCCGCTTTCCAGCAGTTCCTGGCCACGCCTGACCCGAGCCGAGAGGAACCACTGCATCGGTGTGGTGCCGGTCTGCGCCTGAAAACGCCGGGCGAAGGTCCGCTTACTCATGCCTGCACGGGCAGCCATGGCTCCGATGCTCAGGGGCTGGTCGACGTTCTCGCGCATCCATTCGAGCACGGGGGCGAGGCAGGCGCTCGTGCGGGGTGGCTCGTGGCGGATGAACTGCGATTGTCCGCCGTCGCGGTCGAGCGGAGCGACCGCCAGCCGGGCAGCCTGAGCCGCCGCCGCCTGTCCCAAGTCGCGCCGCACGAGATGCAGACACATGTCCAGGCCTGCCGAGGCACCGGCCGACGTGATGACTCGCCCCTCGTCGATGAACAGCCTGTTCGGGTCCACGTCGATGGCGGGGTAACGCTCGGCGAGGAGACCTGCGGCGAGCCAGTGCGTCGTCGCACGCCGTCCGTCAAGCAAGCCGGTTGCAGCGAGCACGAAGGCGCCCGAGCAAATCGATGCGACCCGCGCGCCGGCTGCCCAGGCCTGGCGGATAGCCGCGAGCACGGCCGGTGCGACTGGCGCGGTCGGATCGTCGATACCAGGGACAACGAGCGTATCGACCTGAGAGAGTGCGTCCAGTCCGTAGCGAACCCGTAGCCCGAACGCGCGGGCGCGAACCTCCGGTGCTTCACCGCAGACTCGGACCTCGTAGAAAGGGAGGCCATCCGCCCGTTCGACCCGCTCGAAGACCGCGCAGGGGATCGAGAGGTCGACGGGGACGACCCCATCCACCGCCAACACGCCGACAACGTGAGCCATGACACCGATGCCTCTCCGCTTCCCTCCCGTCCATAACGGATCGGACGGTTGGCAGAAAGCGATCGGTCAACGTCGTTGCCGCCACTCACGGCGCGTCCGTCGCGTCCAGTACCCACGATCGGCATCGAACGCAGGGACAGATCGTGAGCATGGATCGTCGGCGAAACAGATGGCTGGATGGACTCAAACCGACTGGATCGGCCGTCCCGACCGTGGAGAGGGGATATGCCGACCTTAAGTCGCTGCGATGGCTAGGGATCGCCGCTCTCGTGGAGGCGACGACGCTGCTGCTCCTCGTCGGCGTGGCAGTCCCCTTGAAGCACCTCGGCGACTGGCCCCTGGCGGTCCGTGTCCTCGGTCCGGTCCACGGCTTCGCCTTCGTGGCCTACCTCTGGCTGCTCCTCCGGTTGCTCGGTGCCGGCCTCCTGTCGCGCGGCGAGGCGGCCCGGCTTGGCGTCTCCGCGCTCGTTCCCCTGGCTGGCTACCTCGCGGCCCGCTTCCTCGCTCGCCGTGTCTCGGGACAGCCGGATCGGGGTTTGGCAAGATGATCCCGCTGCACGCCTACCCATGGCTCAAGGCGCTGCATGTCGCGTGCGCGTTACTGTTCGTCGGCGGTGTCTTCGCGAACAGTTTGCTCCTTGCCGCAGGGCGTGCGGCAGGAGCCCGGACCGCGCCGGTCCTGGGGCGATGGGATCGCACGGTCACAGTGCCGGCGATGCTGGGCGTCTGGGCCTTCGGTATCGGCCTTGCGATCTCGGGCGGCTGGTTCACTTACGGCTGGCTTCAGACGAAGCTGGCTCTGGTCGTGCTTCTGTCCGCCATCCACGGCCTGCAATCGGGACAGATCCGAAGGCTTGCCGAGGGGACGGACTTCAAGCCCGTGTGGGCTGCCGCTCTCGTCGTCCCATCCGTGATCGCGATAGCCGTTCTCGCAGTGATCAAGCCGTAGAGAAAGCCGGACCGACGGCGCCGGAGTCCGCATTCTACCCGCCCGGGAGCGCACCATCGCACATTCACCGGCCCAGACCGCGAGGTTCCTGGCCGGCCGAGGGCCGGGATGCGGACGTCTCCGACAGCCGCAACGGGTTGATTTCGTTGAAAAACGCAGAGGCAGTGCTTTGGGCATCGCTCAAGACAGGGCGCTGGAGAACTTTTTTCTTTTCCTGTAGTGCGATGCCGC
>NZ_JBELQE010000081.1:0-13390 GCF_040270385.1 Methylorubrum podarium
CCCGGCCTATGAGCCGCCGGCCCCGGTCCAGGCCCAGGAGCCCGCCCCGGTGGCGAGCCGGCGCAGCAGAGTCATGCGCTTGGAGTCCTGGCTCGGCTCCGGCTGGGTCTCCTCGCCGCGGCTCTTGAGGATCTGCGCCTGGGTGTGGGGCGGCAGGTCCGAGATCTGCGGCATGCGCGGCGGGCGGGCGAGCTGCGGGCGCGGCGGCACGTAGGGGCCGTTCGCCACCGGGGCGGGCTCCTGGGCCTGGACCGGGGCCGGCGGCTCATAGGCCGGGACGGCGGCGCGGGCCGGGGCCTGGGTCAGCACGACGTCGTGGTGGTGCAGGGCCGGGGCCGGCTCGGCGCGCATCGGCTCCGGCGCGGCCGGCTCGGACAGCATCGCCCGCGGCGCCGCGTTCGGGGCCAGCAGCGGCTCGGGAGAAGCCATGCGGGGCGCCGTCTGATGCGCGGTCTGATGCACCGGCTGATGCGTCGAGGCGGGGCTCAGCGCGGCGGAGGCGCGGGCGCGGGCCTCGGAGCGCAGGCGCTCGGCGACCTCGGCGATGCGCTGCTCGGTCTGGGCGATCTCCGGGTTGTTCGGAGAATCGGCCGAGATCAGCGCCGGCTCGATGCCGGTGGCGACGACCGACACGCGGATGATGCCGTCGAGGCTCTCGTCGAAGGTGGCGCCGAGGATGATGTTGGCGTCGGAATCGACCTCCTCGCGGATGCGGGTGGCGGCCTCGTCGAGTTCGTAGAGGGTGAGGTCCGAGCCGCCGGTGATCGAGATCAGCAGGCCGCGGGCGCCCTTCATCGAGACGTCGTCGAGGAGCGGGTTGGCGATGGCGGCCTCCGCGGCGCGGTTGGCGCGGTTCTCGCCGGACGCCTCTCCGGTGCCCATCATCGCCTTGCCCATGCCGCGCATGATCGCGCGCACGTCGGCGAAGTCGAGGTTGATCAGGCCTTCCTTGACCATCAGGTCGGTGATGCAGGCGACGCCCGAGTAGAGCACCTGGTCGGCCATCGCGAAGGCGTCGGCGAAGGTGGTCTTCTCGTTGGCGACCCGGAACAGGTTCTGGTTCGGGATGACGATCAGGGTGTCGACCGCCGCCTGCAGCTCCTGGATGCCGGCCTCGGCGGTGCGCATCCGGCGCATGCCCTCGAACTGGAAGGGCTTCGTGACGACGCCGACGGTCAGGATGCCCATGTCACGCGCCGCGCGGGCGATGACGGGCGCCGCGCCGGTGCCGGTGCCGCCGCCCATGCCGGCGGTGATGAAGGCCATGTGCGCGCCCGAGAGCTGGTCGCGGATCTCGTCGATGACCTCCTCGGCCGCCGCCGAGCCGACCTCGGGGTGCGAGCCGGCGCCGAGGCCCTGCGTCACGCCGATGCCCATCTGGATCACGCGCTCGGCCTTCGAGGAAGTCAGCGCCTGGGCGTCGGTGTTGGCCACGACGAACTCGCAGCCGAGCAGGCCCGACTCGATCATGTTGTTGACGGCGTTGCCGCCCGCGCCGCCGACGCCGAAGACGGTGATGCGGGGCTTGAGTTCCCGGATGTCCGGAGCCTGAAGAGAGATGGCCATGTGGTCGAACCCTTCGTGACTTTCGATTGCCTGAACGACGCCTCTCGACGCCTGCCCTGTCTTGCTTGTCCCGCGCTGGCGACTCTGCCGTGCGGGTCGTCCTTCAGAAACTTTCCCGGATCCAGCGACCGACCCGCGAGAAGTATCCGTCCGTTCCCGTGCCGGCGAAGGCGCCCTGCCCCCGCGGCTCGAAATGCTCCGCATGCGCCACCTGCGGGTAGACCAGCAGGCCGACCGAGGCCGAGAAGGCGGGCCCCTTGGCGGCTTCGGGCAGGCCGCGGATGCCGAGCGGGCGCCCGATCCGGACCTGTCCCTGAAGGATGCGGCGCGCCGTCTCCGGCAGGCCGACGAGCTGGCTCGCGCCGCCCGTGAGCACCACCCGGCGCCCGGCCTGGGCGCCGAAGCCGGCGTTGCGCAGGCGGTCGCGCACGAGTTCGAGAACCTCCTCGACCCGCGGCTTGACGATGCGCACGAGCTGCGAGCGCGGCACGTGGCCGGGCGCCTCGCCCTCGTCCTCGCCGACGCCGTGCACGGCGATCATGTCCCGCTCGTCGGAGGCCGTGGCGATGGCCGAGCCGTAGAGCGTCTTCAGCCGCTCGGCGACGGAGACGCGGGTGGAGAGGCCGCGGGCGATGTCCATGGTGACGTGGTGGCCGCCGACGGCGACCGCGTCGCAATGGACGAGGTGCCCGCCCATGAAGACGCCGACGCTGGTGGTGCCGCCGCCCATGTCGACGACGGCGCAGCCGAGTTCCGCCTCGTCGTCCACCAGCGCCGAGAGGCCGGCGGCGTAGGGGGTGGCGATCACCGCATCGACGCCGAGATGGCAGTGCTCCACCGCCAGCATCAGGTTGCGCGCGGCGGCCGCCTCCGCGGTGACGACGTGGAGATCGACGCCCAGCGCACTGCCGATCATGCCCGAGGGATCGATCACCGCGCCCTGGCCGTCCAGCGCGTAGCCGGTCGGCAGGGCGTGCAGGACGGCGCGGCCGGGGCTGACGCCGTGGGCGCTCGCGGTCTCCAGGACGCGCTCGACGTCGGCGCCGGTGACGGTGCCGGAGCGGACGTTCACCCGCGCCTCGAAATGCTGCGAGGCGATGCGCCCGCCGGAGATGTTGACGATGACCGACTGGACCTCGGCCTTGGCCATCCGCTCGGCGGCGTGGACCGCCTGACGGATCGCGCCCTCGGCGGCCTCCAGATCGACGATGGCGCCGCCCTTCAGCCCGAGCGAGCGCTGATGGCCGATGCCGATGATGCGGGCGAGATGCGTGCGGCCGCGCAGGGTCGACATCGCCTCGGCCGGCTGCAGCACGGCGATGAGGCAGACGACCTTGCTGGTGCCGATGTCGAGAACCGACATCGTCGCGCTCCGGCGGGCGGAGAGCGGCTTCAGGCGCGGCGTGAGGCCGTGGTGGGTCTGCATCGGACGCTACTCGGCGGATACGCGAGAGGACACGCGAAAAGACACGGGGTAGAGGGCGGGGGCGGGACAGGCGGCGTTCATGTCGCCGTCCCCTTCTTCGGCTTCTTGCGGCTCTCGGCCCGGGCGGCCGCGGCCTCCTCGGTCAGCCGCACCACCACCCGGTCGGCCATGCGCAGGTCGACGGCGATGATGTCCTTCTCCAGAATCCTGCTCTCCCGCTCCAGGCGGACGAGGCGGGCCAGCGCCTCGGCGGGATCGGTCTCGGGCAGGCGGATGTCGACGCCGTCGAGCTTGAGCGTCCAGCGCCGGCCGGAAACGTAGGTGCCCGCGCGGATGCGCGATCCCAGCGGTCCGGCCGCCTCGATCAGGTCGAGATATTCCTTGAGCCGCTCGTTGGCGCCGGCGCCGACGACGAGGGGCAGGTTGACATAGCGCTCGTCGCGCAGGTCGTCGATCACCTTGCCGTCGGCGGCGATCACCTGGATCTCGCCGTTCTGCTGCCACAGGGCGGCGGGCTCCCGCTCGACCTGATTGATGACGATCTCGTTCGGATAGAGCTTGCGCACGGACGCGCTGGCGATCAGCTTCTCGGCGAGCAGGCGCTCCCGCACCGCATCGACGTCGAGGAACGGCACGGAGGAGCGCCAATCGATGCCGGCGGTGCTCAGCACCTCCCGCTCGTACATCCGCGACAGGCCGGTGATGGTCACCCGCTCGACGCCGAAGCCGGCGAGCCGGGCGAGGATGTCGAGGGGACGGCCGTTCTCGGCGACGAAGCCGTCGTAGCGCCCGCTCATGACGAAGCCGGCGAGCGCGACGGTGCCGGCGAGGCCCGCGACCAGCGCGGTGCCGGCGAGCCGCGGCACCCGCGCCTCGATCGGCACCGCCGGCCGGAGCCGGCGCGCCGACGAGAACCGCCTGAGGATCCTCGGAAGCCGCAGCCCCGCGAGGAATCCGCCGCCGCCGGACGTACCGGCGGCGTTCAGCGGTTGAGAGAAGCGTCCTCCACCATCCATCGGACGAGTTCACCGAAACTCAGGCCTGCATGGGCCGCGATCTCCGGCACAAGGCTCGTCTGGGTCATCCCTGGCTGCGTGTTGACCTCCAGGACGACGAGGGCGCCGGTTCCCCCCGGCGTGTCGTCGTAACGAAGGTCGGCACGGCTGACGCCACGGCATCCCAGTGCTTGATGCGCCGTTAACGCCAACTCTTGGACACGCTGGTAAACATTTAGTTTAAGATCCGCCGGAAGGACGTGAATCGACCCCCCTCCCGCGTACTTCGCATCGAAGTCGTACCACTCCCCCGAGACGGGCTTGATCTCGGTCACCCCGAGCGCCCGGTCGCCCATCACCGCGCAGGTCAGCTCGCGGCCGGCAACGTAAGTCTCTGCAAGGACTTCCTCCCCGTAGACCCATTCGTCGGAGGCGAGGATCTGGGGCGGGTGGGAGCGCTCCTCGCGCACGATGATGACCCCCATGGAGGAGCCCTCGGCGATCGGCTTCACGACGTAGGGAGGGGTTAACGGGTGTGACTTCGCCGCATCATGACGGTTAACGACGCGGCCCTCCGGAACGCTGACTCCGGCCGCGCGCATGACCGTTTTGGCACGCTCCTTGTGCATGGCGAGCGCCGAGGCGAGCACGCCGGAATGGGTGTAGGGGATCTTTAGGATCTCCAGGAGGCCCTGGATCGTGCCGTCCTCGCCCGCCGGCCCGTGCAGGGCGTTCAGCGCCGCGTCGGGTCTCAGGTCGGTCAGCACGGAGGCGATGTCGGGTCCGACATCGACGCGGGTGACGCGGTAGCCCTCGCCTTCGAGCGCGTCGGCGCAGGCATTGCCGGAGCGAAGCGAGATCTCCCGCTCGGAGGACCAGCCGCCCATCAGGACGGCGACGTGCTTGGACATGGTGGGGCTCCGGGAGGGCGCCGAGACGGGTCGGTCTATGGGAACGGAATGCGAAGCCGGCTCAGGCGTCGACGTATTCGGCCCGGCTGGTCGGCTCGGGGACGGGATCGCCGTCGGCGCGGAGTCCTTCGATGTGGAAGCGAATGGCATCGCGGATTTCGCTTTCCACCGCGTCGACGGTGGACGCCGTGGCAACGCAGCCCGGCAGATCGGGTACGTAGGCCGAGTAGTTGTTTCCGGCCCGCTCAATGACGACAGCGTAGCGCATCAATCCTGTCCCTTCAGACCTGCCTGCTTGAGGATGCTCCCCCGCGTTCCCGGTGCCATCTCGTCCGACATTGCTCCGGCCACGGTGACGCGACCGGGCTTGGTCGGATGCTTGAACTGCCGGTGTGAGCCGCGGGTCGCAACGAGATACCAGCCATCGGTCTCGATCAAGCGGATGACCTCGCGGACCTTCATGACTCGGCCGGCCTCGACGCCTCGACGCCGATCCGCTTGATCTCCCAGTGCAGCTCGAAACCCGAGTGATCGCGCACCCGGCGCCGAACCTCCTCGCCGAGCCCTTCGATGTCGGCCGCGGTGGCGCCGCCGCGATTGATCAGGAAGTTGCAGTGCATCTCCGAGACCTGGGCGCCGCCCATGGTCAGCCCGCGGCAGCCGGCGGCGTCGATGAGCTGCCATGCCTTGCCGCCCTCCGGGTTCTTGAAGGTCGAGCCGCCGGTGCGCTCGCGGATCGGCTGCGCCGCCTCGCGGGCGGCGGTGACGCGCTCCATCTCCGCCTCGATGTCTTCGCGGTCTCCCGGCCGGCCGTGGAAGGTCGCACCGGTGAAGATCACGTCCTCGGGCGCCGAGGAATGGCGATAGCGAAAGCCCATCTCGGCATGGGTGAAACGGCGGACCTCGCCCTTTCGGTCGATGCCGCGCACCTCCACCAGCACGTCGGTGGTCTCGCCGCCATGCGCTCCGGCGTTCATGCGCAGCGCGCCGCCGACGGAGCCGGGAATGCCGCGGAAGAAGGCGAGCCCGGCGAGGGAGGCTTCCGCCGCCGCCTTGGCAAGCCGCATGTCCGGTACGGCGGTCCCGGCGCGGATGGTCTCCGCATCGATCTCGACCGAGCCGAACGCCTTGCCGCCGAGCCGGATCGTCACGCCGGGAATGCCGCCGTCGCGCACGATCAGGTTCGAGCCGAGACCGATCACCGTGACCGGTACGGACGGGTCGAGGGCGGCGAGGAATTGCGCAAGGTCTTCCTCGTCGGCCGGGCTGAACAGAACCTGCGCCGGCCCGCCGACGCGGAACCATGTGAGGTCGGCGAGCGACTGGTTCTCGAGGAGCCGGCCGCGGAGGTTCGGCGCGGCGGCGCGGATGTTTTCGATCAAATCGGGAAAGGCGGTCATCCAGGATCTCCCCCTCTCCCCGCACGCGGGGAGAGGGCTTCGGCGACCTCGTCGTCGCCGAAGCGAGGCGGCAGCCGTGGGTGAGGGGGCGCATCCGGAGGTGACTCTCGCGTCGAGGCCCCCTCACCATCGCCCTGCGGGCTCGTCGCGCCGACGACGAGGTCGTCGCGACCCTCTCCCCGCGCGCGGGGAGAGGGGGGAAGCGCGGCGAGGATCGTGTCGAGCACGCCAACGGTGTTGGTCATGACCTCGGCATTCCAGAAGCGCAAGACGCGGTAGCCGCGCTCGACCATCCACGCATCCCTCTCAGCGTCGTAAGCGCTGTCCGCATGCTGGCTGCCGTCGAGTTCGACGATCACCCGTGCCTCGCGGCAGCAGAAATCCGCCACGTAGGGGCCGATGCTTTCCTGCCGCACGAACTTGTACCCGGCGAGCCGGCAGTCGCGGAGGCGGTACCAAAGCCGGCGCTCGGCCCCGGTCTGGTCGTACCGCAGCCGCTTTCGAAACTGCCTCCGCTCGTCGTCCGCGGAGCGCACGTCTCACCCCTTCAAAGCCGCCAGCTCTCCCGGCAGGGCGTAGGCCCACTGGGTGATCGTGCCGGCGCCGAGGCACACCACGTAGTCGTTCGGGCCGGCGCGGCCGGCGACGTGGCGGGCGAGATCCTCCGGGCGCTCCAGGGCGACCGCGTCGCGGTGGCCGCGCGCCTTCAGGCCGGCAATCAGCGAGTCGCGGTCGATTCCCTCGATCGGCGCCTCGCCCGCCGCGTAGACCGGGGCGACGATAACCGTGTCGGCGTCGTTGAAGCAGGTGCAGAAATCCTCGAACAGCGACTGAAGCCGGGTGTAGCGGTGCGGCTGCACCACCGCGATCACCTTGCCGTCGGTCGAGGAGCGGGCGGCGCGCAGCACCGCGGCGATCTCGACGGGATGGTGGCCGTAATCGTCGAAGATCGCCGCGCCGTTCCACTCGCCCGTGCGGGTGAAGCGGCGCTTGACCCCGCCGAAGCCCGAGAGCGCCTTGCGGATCGCATCCTCGGACACGCCGAGTTCGTGGGCGACCGCCAGGGCGGCGGTGGCGTTGAGCGCGTTGTGGCGGCCGGGCATCGGCAGGACGAGATCCTGCATCTCCAGGCGGAAGCCGGGGCGGCGGTCGCGGATCATGACCCGGAAGCGGCTCTGGCCGCCCTTCAGGTCGATGTCGAGCAGGCGCACGTCGGCCTGCGGGTTCTCGCCGTAGGTGATGATGCGGCGGTCCACGATATGGCCGACGAGATCCTGCACGATCGGGTGGTCGATGCACATCACCGCGAAGCCGTAGAATGGGATGTTGTCGATGAAGCGCCGGAAGGCGTCCTTGATCGCGTCGAACGAGCCGAAATGGTCGAGATGCTCGGGGTCGATGTTGGTGACGATGGCGACATCCGCCGGCAGCTTGAGGAAGGTGCCGTCGGATTCGTCGGCCTCCACCACCATCCAGTCGCCCCCGCCCATGCGGGCGTTGGTGCCGTAGGCGTTGATGATGCCGCCGTTGATCACCGTCGGGTCGAGGTTGCCGGCGTCGAGCAGGGTCGCGACCAGCGAGGTCGTCGTCGTCTTGCCGTGGGTGCCGGCCACCGCGACGCAGGATTTGAAGCGCATCAGCTCGGCCAGCATCTCGGCCCGGCGCACCACCGGCAGGCGGCGCTCACGGGCCTCGACCAGCTCCGGGTTGTCGCGGCGGATCGCGGTCGAGACCACGACCAGCGCCGCGTTCTCGACGTTCTCGGACTTGTGCCCGACGAAGGTGCGGATGCCGTTCTCCGAGAGCCGGCGGACATTGGCGTTGTCGTTCGCGTCCGAGCCCTGCACGGTGTAGCCGAGATTGGCCATCACCTCGGCGATGCCGGACATGCCGATGCCGCCGATGCCGATGAAGTGGATGGGGCCGAGCTTTTCGGGCAGCTTCATGTCACGAACCTTCTAGAGCATCGTCCCGAAAGGTGGTTGCCGGCTTTCGGAAAAAGACGACGCGAAATCAAAGAGCTAGAGCATCGTCCCGGATCCGGAATCCGGGACGATGCTCTCGATCCCGGAGCGCGCAGCCTCCGGGACGGGATCAGGCGGCGGCCGCGGTCTCGACGACGAGCGCGGCGAGGCGGTCGGCCGCGTCGAGGATGCGGGCGGTTTTGGCGGCAGCGGCGGCCTGGGTCAATTTTCGCGGTGCCTCGAACAGGTCCACGAGTTCGGCGGCGAGCCGGTCGGGGGTGAAGGCGGTCTGCGCAATCGAGAGCGCCGCGCCGATCTGCGCCAGCGTCGCGGCGTTGGCCGCCTGGTCCTGATCGAGCGCCCCGGGCAGCGGCACGAGGATGGCGGGCCGGCCGATGGCGGCGAGTTCCGAGACCGTCGAGGCGCCGGAGCGCGCCACCACGAGATGGGCCGCGGCCATCCGGCCGGGCAGGTCCTTGAAGAAGGGCGCCGCCTCGATCCCGCCGAGCCCCATGGCGAGGTAGCGGTTCTGCGTCGCCGTCAGATCCTCGGGCCGGGCCTGCTGCACGAGGTGGAGGCGGGCGCGCAGATCCTGCGGAAGCCGCTCGATCGCCGCCGGCACGACCTCGCTCATGACGCGGGCCCCCTGGCTGCCGCCGAACACGAGGAGGCGCAGCGGCGACTCCGCGTCGAGGGCCGGATAGGGCGTCTCGGCCACCGCCAGCACCGCCGGGCGGATCGGGTTGCCGGTATGGACGCGGCGCGCCGTCGCCTTCTCGGGGACGCCGCGCACCTCCTTGAAGCCGGTGGCGATGACGCGCGCGCCCTTGGCCAGGAAGCCGTTGGCCCGGCCCATCACCGCGTTCTGCTCGTGCAGGATGGTCGGCACTCGCAGTAGCTGCGCCGCCAGCATCGGCGGCACCGTCGGATAGCCGCCGAAGCCGACGACCGCCGCCGGGTTCAGGCGCCGCACGGCGCGGGCGGCCTGGCCGAAGCCGCGCCCGAGCGTCAGCACCGCGCCGGCCCGGCGCAGGGCCGAGCGGCCCGAAGGCGTCGCCGAGGCGATGGTGACGATCTGCTCTGCCGGGAAGTCGCCCGCGATGGAGTCGACGCGGGCATCGGTGGCGAGCACCACGCGGATGCCGCGCTCCTTGAGGGCGTAGGCGAGGCTCTGAGCCGGGAACAGGTGGCCGCCGGTCCCGCCGGCGCACACGAGAACGAGAGGTGTGAAGACGGTCATGTCCGTTGTCCTCGATGCTGACGCCTCGAGGACGGTCCGCCGCATAAGCGGTGACGCGCAGTCGCGCTTGCCGGCGGCATTCGGCCGGAAGAAGTCATGTCGGTGGCCGCCGGGATCACTGCATCAGCCCCGGAACGGCGGAGGGCATGGTGCCGGGCGGGCGCTGGTTGACGGTGGTGGTGCGGGGGCGCTTGCGGGTCAGCGCCACGAGGAAGCCCATGCCCAGCGCCAGCGAGATCAGCGAGGAGCCGCCGTAGGAGACGAACGGCAGGGTCATGCCCTTGGCCGGCATGAGCTGCGTGTTCACCGCCATGTTGATGCAGGCCTGGAGGCCGAAGAGCGTGGTCAGACCGGTGATGGCGAGCCTCGTGAAGGTGTCGTCGGTGCGGCGGGCGAGCTTGAGCCCGCGGATGACGATGTAGGCGAAGAGCGCGACGAGGCCCAGGCAGACCAGCACGCCGAATTCCTCGCCGGTCACCGAGAAGATGAAGTCGGTATGCGCGTCGGGCAGGTGGCGCTTGGCCACCCCCTCGCCCGGCCCGGTGCCGAACCAGCCGCCGGAATTGAACGACTCGCGCGACCAGACCTCCTGGAAGCTGTCGCCGGATTCCGGGTCCATGAAGCGGTTGATACGCTCGCGGACGTGGTGGAGGAAGGTGTAGGCGGTGAACACGCCGATCATCCCGGCGAGGCCGAGGCCCGCCACCCAGAACCAGTGCAGGCCGGCGACGAAGAACAGGGTGCACCACACCATCGTGATCAGCATGGTCTGGCCGAAATCGGGCTGGAGGATCAGCGGCACGATGGTCAGCGGCAGGAGCAGGAACGCGAGGGTGACGCCGGGCATGTCGCGGCGGTTGGCGCCCTCCGAGAACGCCCAGGCGGTGACGACCACGAAGGCGGGCTTCACGAATTCCGAGGGCTGGAGGCCGAAGGAGCCGAACTGGATCCAGCGATGCGCGCCCTTGATCTCGGGGCCGAACTTGCCGGCCAGGATGCAGAGCGCCACGCCGAGGATCCAGGTGACGAGTGCGAAGCGCCGGATGTGGCGCACCGAGAGGAACGAGACCGCGATGATCAGCAGGATCGTCGGGGCGAGGTACATCGCCTGACGGTTCAGGAAGTAGAAGGTCGGCAGGCCGATGCGCTCGGCCACCGGTGGCCCGCCGCCCATCAGGAAGACCAGGCCGGCCACCATCAGGCAGCCGAGGCCCGCGAGCAGGCCGCGATCGACCGTCCACCACCAATCCGCGAGGGGACTGCGTTCGGCGCGCGACATCATGGCGAGGGCTCGTCTCCAGCCGACCGGTCCCGCAACAGGACGCGGGCGGTCCGCCGTGATCGTGGAACGTAAGGGTTAATGGCGGGTTGCCGCGTCGGGTCAGAACGGTGCCGAGGGGCTCCGATCGCCGGTCAGCCATGCACCGCAAAGGGTCGCGGCGGCTTTGCGTGCATCGTGCGCCCATGATACTGGCCCCTGCCAACCCGATCCCGCTGGCCGGATGCTTCCGGCCCGGCGCAACACCCGTCTCTCGGAGTTGGTTTCCATGGCCCGTATCAGCGCTGACACGATCATCGAGGGCCTCACCTTCGACGACGTGCTGCTGCGCCCCGCCGCCTCCTCGGTGATGCCCACCGAGGTCGATGTCGCGACCCGCCTCACCCGCACGATCCGGCTCAACCTGCCGATCATCGCCTCGGCCATGGACACCGTCACCGAGGCGCCGATGGCCATCGCCATGGCCCAGAACGGCGGGCTCGGCGTGATCCACCGCAACCTGGAGCCGGCCGAGCAGGCCGAGCAGGTCCGCCTCGTTAAGAAGTACGAGTCGGGCATGGTGCTCAACCCGATCACCATCCACCCCGACGAGACGCTCGCCGACGCCTTCGAGGTGATGAAGAAGAACCGGATCTCCGGCATCCCCGTGGTCGAGCGCGGCCCCAACGGCTCCCGCGGCAAGCTCGTCGGCATCCTGACCAACCGCGACGTCCGCTTCGCCACCAATATCGGCCAGCCGGTGGCCGAGCTGATGACCCGAGACCGGCTCATCACCGTGCGCGAGGGCGTGACGCAGGACGAGGCCAAGCGCCTGCTGCACCAGTTCCGCATCGAGAAGCTGCTCGTGGTCGATGACCACTACCGCTGCATCGGCCTCATCACCGTCAAGGACATCGAGAAGCAGGTCGCCTACCCCAACGCGGTCAAGGACGAGCAGGGCCGGCTGCGGGTCGCCGCCGCCACGACGACGGGCGATTCCGGTTTCGAGCGCGCCGAGCGGCTGATCGATGCCGGCTGCGACGTGGTCGTCGTCGACACCGCCCACGGCCATTCCCGCAAGGTGCTCGACAGCGTCGCGCGGGTGAAGCAGCTCTCCAACGCCGTCCAGATCATCGCCGGCAACGTCGCCACCGCCGAAGGTGCTCGCGCCCTGATCGATGCCGGCGCCGACGCGATCAAGGTCGGCATCGGCCCGGGCTCGATCTGCACCACCCGCATCGTCGCGGGCGTCGGCGTGCCGCAGCTGACCGCGCTGATGGAGGCGGTCGAGGCCGCCCAGGGCGCCGACGTGCCGGTGATCGCCGACGGCGGCATCAAGTTCTCGGGCGATCTCGCCAAGGCGATCGCGGCGGGCGCCTCGGTGGCGATGCTGGGCTCGCTTCTGGCGGGCACCGACGAGGCGCCGGGCGAGGTCTTCCTGTACCAGGGCCGTTCGTACAAGAGCTATCGCGGCATGGGCTCGGTGGGCGCCATGGCCCGCGGCTCGGCCGACCGGTACTTCCAAGCCGAGGTCAGCGACACCCACAAGCTCGTGCCGGAGGGCATCGAGGGGCAGGTACCCTACAAGGGGCCGGTGGCGGCGGTGCTGCACCAGCTCGCCGGCGGCCTGCGGGCGGCGATGGGCTATGTCGGCGCGGCCACCGTGCCGGACTTCCAGGAGCGGGCGCAGTTCGTGCGCATCACCAATGCGGGCCTGCGCGAGAGCCACGTCCACGACGTGACGATCACCCGCGAGAGCCCGAACTATCCGAGCCGGGCCTGACGACGGCGCCGCGAGGTCCCCGTCAAGGGACCTCGCATGCCTGATCTCAGAGCCAGATCAGGCTGACCAGCAGGGTCAGGCATTCCAGGAAGACCAGCACGCAGAGTGCGGCGGCGACGGCGCGATCCCGCGTCGCGGCCGGATCCGGAGAAAGGGTGCGCCTCATGATCGGCCTCCACGAGGCCTCATGCGTAGATGAAACCCGGGCTCGACAATTTATTGAAAATCAAGCGCGTCGTAGAAAGTCTCTCCCGGATATAAAAAAATCTCCGCAGCCCAGATGCAGCCGCGGAGAACAAGTTTCGGGAGGAAAACATCCGGCGAATTCGGGCCTCCGACGCTCGGAAACTGTCGCGCAGACCGCATCCGACGGGAATGCGTTTTTCCCACGGCCTGCCGTGCCGCTCAATGACGTGAATCAAATCGTGCCGCGTGATCCGCGCAGCGCGCGGCGCGCTCGAACCCTCTGTTTTCGCGTCGGTTCTTCCGTTGGCCGATGGCCGTCCTTGGGCACGATACCCTAAGGTTTCGCGACGGGAGCACCGGGCGAAGCCTCCGCCTGCCGATCCACGACTCCCGCGAACTCGTCCGGGCTCAGGGCGATGAACCGGCGCAGCGCCTCCTGGAACTCCGCCTCCTTGTCGGCGCCGGGACAAGTGAAGCCGCGGGACTTCGTCACCTGCGCCCGGATCGCCGTCTCGTAGGGGGCCATCTCGGGCCGGAGCGCCGCCATCTTCGCCTCGACCGCTTCGCGCTGCGCCTCGGTCGCGGCGACCCCGCAGGTCCGCAGCACCCCCTGAAGGGCGAGACCCACCGTGTAGGTGGCGATCCGCGCCCGGGGCGGGAG
>NZ_JBELQE010000082.1:0-41990 GCF_040270385.1 Methylorubrum podarium
GGCCTGGACGCCATATTCCAGCCGCGCATCACGGGTGGATCCCGGGTTCCGCTGCGCGGCCCCGGGATGACGGGGGTTGGGGCTGAACCGAAGCGATCAACCGGAAACGGTATGACAGGTTGAGGGCGGCGTCCCGTCCCGGCTCGCACCGGCGCGGGACGCGCGCGCTCGCCGCCGACGGCCGGATCGCCCGGCCGCGCCCTACCCGACCCCGACCGGATGCTTCACCACGAACGGCGTGCGCATCGTGACCAGTTCCTCGCCGAGCGTCGGATGCACCGCGATGGTGCGGTCGAAATCGGCCTTGGTCGCGCCCATGGTCACGGCGATGCCGACGGCCTGGATGATCTCGCCGGCATCCGGCCCGAGCACGTGGACGCCGACCACCCGGTCGCTGGCCCGATCCACCAGAACCTTCATGATCACCCGCTCGTCGCGGCCCGAGAGCGTCGCCTTCATCGGGCGGAAGCTCGCCTTGTAGACGTCGATCTCGCCGTAGCAGCGGCGGGCCACGTCCTCGTTGTGGCCGATCACGCCGATCTCCGGCGTGGAGAACACGGCGGTGGCGATCAGGCGGTGATCGACGCACCAGCGCTTCCTGCCGAACACCGTGTCGGCGAAGGCGTGGCCCTCGCGGATCGCCACGGGGGTGAGCGCCGCGCGGCCGTTCACGTCGCCGACGGCGTAGATCGAGGGGACCTTGGTCTGCGAATCCGCCTCGACGGGGATCGCGCCGCGGGCGTCGAGATCGATGCCGACCCGCTCCAGCCCGAGCCCGGCGACGTTCGGGCGCCGGCCGGTCGCCACCAGCACGCAATCGACGGTCAGGCTCTCGCCGTTGCTCAAGCGCGCGCGGATCGCCGAGCCGTCACGGTCGAGGCGCTCGACGGTCTGCTCCAGGCGCAGGTCCATCCGCTTGGCGTAAGCCTCGCCGAGCGCCTCGGCGATCTCGGGATCGAAGCCGCGCAGCAGGCTCTTTCCCCGGTGGAGCAGCGTCGTCTTCGAGCCGAGGCTGGCGAAGACGCCCGCGAACTCGACGGCGATGTAGCCGCCGCCGACCACGAGGATGCGCTCGGGCTGGCTCTCCAGCTCGAACACGCCGTTCGAATCGATGGCAAGCTCCGCGCCGGGGATCAGCGGCTCGCGCACCGGCGACGCGCCGGTCGCGATCAGGATGACGCGGGCCCGGACCGTGCGGTCCGCGCGGACGAGGCGCACCGTGTGCGGGTCCTCGATCACCGCCCGGTCGGCCACGAGCTCGACGCCGGCACCGGCAAGGTTGCGGCCGTAGATGCCCTCCAGCCGGGCGACCTCCGCATCGCGGGAGCGCTTCAGCACGGCCCAGTCGAAGGCCGGCTTCTCCAGGCGCCAGCCGAAACCGGCGGCGTCCTCGAACTCGTCGGTGAAGCGGCCGGCATAGACCATCAGCTTCTTCGGCACGCAGCCGCGGATCACGCAGGTGCCGCCGACGCGGTACTCCTCTGCCAGCATCACTCTCGCGCCGTGGCCGGCGGCGATGCGGGCCGCCCGCACGCCCCCCGAGCCGCCGCCGATCACGAACAGGTCGACGTCGAAGGACTCGCTCATCTCGGTCTCGCTCATGCGCTCTCGCGTGCGCTCTCATATGGGGGCCGCGCGCAGGATGCCGCCCGCAGCCATGTGATGGCGGCCCCGCAGCCCGCCGTCCACCACCCCTGCCACGCGCCGTGCTCGACGAACATCACCGCCACCGCCGCGCCGAGCAACCCGAGGGCGGTGGCGAACAGGAGCCGCGGCAGGGCCGACGCCGCCCGCAGGGCCAGAAAGGCGACGAGGGCGGCCAGCCCCGCGCCGACGAAGCCGAGTTCGGACCAGATCTGCAGGAAGCTGTTGTGCGGGTGGCCGACCGCCAGCATCGCCCGCATCTCCGGTTCGAGGGAAGCCGCCGCCGGCACCTCGGCGAAGCGCAGGCCCATGCCGTAGCCGGAGCCGATCCAGGGCGCCTGCGCCACCGCGGCGCCGAAGCTCTGGGCGATGGCGACCCGCGCCCGCGACGAACTCTGGGTCAGCCGCTCATGCGCCGCCTCCGGCATCAGCCGGTGGAGGATGTCGCCCTCCACCGGGGCCAGGGCGAAGGCGAGCGCGAGGGTGAGCGCGGCGAGCGCCAGGGCGATCCGCCTGGGCAGGAAGCGCCCGACCGCGAACATCACGCCGCCCGCGAGCAGCCCGAGGGCGGCTGCGCCGCTGATCGAGCGCAGGATCGCCAGCGCCGCCACCGTGACGAGGGCCCCGGCGGCGAGGCGGTGGCCGCGCAGGGCGAGGAAGGCGGCGAGCGGCCCGGCGAGCATCAGCACCGTCAGCAGCGGGCGGTTGAACATGAACAGGGCGACGCGCTGCCCGAGCCAAGCCTGCGGCGCGAGGTCGAGGGCGAGGCTCCCCGCAATATAGAGGCAGGCGGCCGCGAGCAGGCCCGCACCGAGCGGCAGCGCCCAGGGCGGCAGCCGGACCGGCGCGAGCCGGGCGAGGATCGCCGCGGCGACGAGCGTCGGCAGGAACTCGGACAGAACCCGTCCCCACAGCCCGGGAAACGGGGTCCAGGCCAGCGAGGCGAGGCACCAGCCGAGGAAGGCGAGCGCGGCGAGGCCGAGCGGCGTGCGCAGGGGGCCGATCAGGAGCGTGACGGCGCGCCCACCCTGCTCGGCGACGGCGCCGGCGAGGAACAGCAGGGCGCCGATTCCGACGACGAGCGGGCTCGACCGGTTGGCGAGCGCCATCATCGGCGCCACCAGGGCCAGGGCGACGGCGCCGGCGGCGTAGAGGCGCGGCGCCGCGGCGGGGCCGGCGATCACTGGAGCTGGTGGCCGCGCTTGCCCATCTCGGCGCGGGTGCGGACCATGATGTATTCCGACACCTCCTGGGTCCAGTCCTGCATGGCGCCGACCATGTCATCGAGGATCTGCGGCTGGGTCTCGACGTAGCGCTTGCCCGCGGGCGAGCGGAAGAAGGTGACGATGTCCTTCAGCTCGGCCTCGCTCAGGCGCTTGGCGTAGATGCGCGCGGCGACGTTGATCAGCCGCTGCTTCTGCAACTCCATCTCGGGGTCGAGCCCCTTCAGCACCTCGTCCAGATCCTTGGCGAGGTCGGGCCGCGTCACTGCGTTCTTGCGGATCTGCTCGGCCATGGTCGGGATGATCGAGTCGAACGAGCGGGCGATGCCCGAGCTCATCATCACCTCGCGGGCGAGCGCGAGATGAGACGGGCTGATCTCCGGCTCCGGGGCCGGGGCCGGCGGCGGGGGCGTGCCGGGTTTCGCGGTCGGCTTCGGGGAAGCGGCCGGGGGCTTGGCGGCCGGCTGCTGCGCGTGCGCGGCCGGCACGAGGACGGCCTGCGACAGCAGGGCCGCGAGGAAGGGGCCGCCCAGAGCGGCGAGACGGAGGACCATGCGGGAGAAGCTCCGAGGAGAGGAAGGATGAAGGCCGGGCGTCAGAGGCGGCCGAGAACGCTGACGGCCGCCGCCTCGCCGTCCGCCGCGGCGAGGATGGCCGCGTCGGCGATGCCGAGGAACAGGCCGTGCTCGACCACGCCCGGCACAGCCCAGAGCCGGGCGGACAAAGCCTCCGGATCGGGGATCCGGCCGAGACGCAGGTCGAGGATGGCGTGGCCGCCATCGGTGAGAAGGGTCGCGCCGGACGCGTCGTGGCGGCGGACGATCTCGCCCGCGCAGCCGGACTGCGCCACCGCCGCCTCGACGGCGCGGAGGGTGGCGCCGATGCCGAACAGGTTCACCTCGACCGGCAGCGGGAAGGCGCCGAGCGTCTCGACGCGCTTGCCCGCGTCGGCGATCACCACCATCCGGCGGCTCGCCACGGCGACGATCTTCTCGCGCAGCAGGGCGGCGCCGCCGCCCTTGATCAGGCGCAGGTTCCCGTCGACCTCGTCGGCCCCGTCGATGGTGAGGTCGAGTTCGGGCAATTCCTCGAGCGTCGCGAGCGGGATGCCCTCGCGCTCGCAGGCGAGGCGGGTCGCCTCCGAGGTCGGCACGCCGGTGACGGACAGGCCCGCGCGCACGCGCTCGCCGAGCAGCGCGATGAAGGCGGCGGCCGTGCTGCCCGTACCGATGCCGAGGCGCATCCCGTCCTCGACCAGGGGGATCGCGCGCTCGGCGGCCGCCCGCTTCAGGTCCGGCGCGCTCACGAAACGACCTCGGGAAGCGATTTCATCGGAGCTCTCGGACCGTCGAATCTGGGGCGGGTGGGGAGGCAGGCCCTAGCACGCCTCCCCGCCGCGGCAAAAGCCGGACGAATGGCAGCACGACGGGTCCCGGTTGAAGCTCGTCCGGCGGCCTTCCCGTCGGCCGTCAGGGACGCGTCCCCTGCGGCGGCGTGGCACTCGGGCCGGCGCGGCCGGGGGCCGGTCCGGTCGCGGCGGCGCCCGCCCCGCTCGCCGTTCCGGCGGGCGGCGGGCCGGCCTGCTCGGTGCAGACCACGAGTTCCTGACGGATCTGCACGTAGCAGGCGCTGGTTTCCCCCGTCCGGTAGTTGACCCGGTAGATCCCCGATTCACGGGCATGGCGCGAGGCGATCAGGCCGTACTCGCCCGGCGTCTGGGGGCCGGCGCCCTCTCCGGCGGCGAAGCAGAGCGTGACGCCGACGCTGTCGTCGCGCAGGCCGTACTGGCAGGAGGTGACCTCGCCGCTGGCGCGGTCGATCCGGTAGATCCGGTTCAGATCGACCGCGGGCGCGGCCACGAATTCGTAGGGGCCGGCGGCCTCGGCCGCCCGCGGCAGGCAAGCCAGGACCGGGACGAGCAGGCAGGCGGAGAGGCGCAGAAGGGAACGCATGGGGCGGGACATCGTCTTGTTGCGGAGAGCGAAACGGCGAATCACCGGCGAGCGCGATCAAGCACGCGCTCCGTGGCGGAGCTTGGGCAGAGAGGCAACACCGATGATCCGCGCTAACCGCCCATCAACCGCTAGGGTTGATCGTAAGGGACACGACCGCTAGCCAGCTTGATACTGAAACGCACCGGGACACCGATGACCGTGAACAGTTCCCCGATCGTCGTGTTCGATCTCGACGGCACCCTCGCCGAGACCGCGGGCGACCTGATCGGCACCCTCAACGTCATCCTCGCCCGCGAGGGCCACGCGCCGCTTCCCCTCGAACAGGCCCGCGACCTGCTCGGCGCGGGCGCGCGCGCCCTGATCCAGCGCGGCTTCACGGTCGCCGGCGCGAGCCTGACGCCGGAGCGGCTGGAGGGTCTGTTCCACGACTTCCTCGCCTATTACGGCGACCATCTCACCGACAATTCGTACCTCTTCCCCGGCGTGGTCGCGGCGCTCGACCGGCTGGAGACGGCGGGCTTCCGCCTCGCGATCTGCACCAACAAGGTCGAGTCCCACGCGGTGGCGCTGCTCGATGCGCTCGGCATCGGGCACCGCTTCCGCACCATCGTCGGCAAGGACACCTTCGCCTTCTCGAAGCCCGACCCGCGCCACATCACCCTGACGGTCGAGCGCGCCAGCGGTGACCCGCATCGCTGCGTGATGGTCGGCGATTCCAAGGCCGACGTCGCCGCCGCCAAGGCCGCCGGCATCCCGGTGGTCGGCGTGACCTTCGGCTACACCCCCGTGCCGATGCGCGACCTCGCGCCCGACTGGATCATCGAGCATTTCGACGCCCTGCCCGATGCGGTCGATGCCCTCCTCGCCCGCGAGACCGTGAAGCCCGCCGCCTGAAACGAGGTCGCGCGGCTTGCACCCGCGCGGGCGCTGGGCCACTGAGCCATGCGACGGGGCCCTCGACCGCCCCGTGGGGCGCGAGAGGCAGACCGGCGACATGAGCGAGACGGCAACCTTCGACCTGACGCTGGAGCGCATCGCGCTGATCCGGCGCATGGTCGTGGCCTGGAACGGGGCGGAGGCCGGCGCGCCGATGATCCATCCGGACGCACCCTACGGCAGCACCGACCGCGACGGCGACATCTTCAACGTCACCGGCGACGACGAGGGCGCCGACGAGGAGCACCGGGCGATGGGCGACGCGCTCGCCGTGTTCCTGCAGAACGCCACGCTGAAGCCCGGCCGCTACCAGTACCACAACCCGCTCGCCAAGCTCGCGCCGGCGGACGTCTTCGACGTGTTCCGTGACGAGGCCACCGGCGAGACGCCCGAGCACATCACCTTCGAGGTGACCGAGGAGCATCTGCGGCTGCTGCCGCAACTGAGCCTCGAATGGGACGACGCGTACGACGTGCCGAGCGTCGATCCGAAGCGGCCCTACGGCGCCATGACCTGGTACACGGTGGAGATGGCGGTCCATCTCGGCGAGCCGCCTGCGACGGACGCGGAGGGCCGGGCGATCCTGAACGACGAGCAGGAGAACCGCCTCGAGCGCCTGCACCGCGAGATGCAGCCGGCGATGCAGATCTTTCTGCGATACGGCGATCTCGGGCCGGGGCTTTTCCGTCAGCCCGAGGGCACGATCGGCTGGGAGCCGGCCTGACGGCGGCAGGGCCGTGACACGTTCCGACAGGGAGAGGCCGATGGCGCGCGGATGGGCAGCGGGGATGGTGCCGGGCACTCTCATGCTGGCGCTGGCATCGCTGGCCTCCCCGGCCCGGGCGAACGACAGCGCGGCGACCCTCGATGCGGGCGGTCTCGTCCTGGTGCGCGATGGCGAGATCGAACTGGCGAGCGAGGACCTTCGCATCGCCATCGACCGCATCGACGTCGATTACGTCTTCCGCAACCGCTCGACGGCGCCGCGCACCCTGCGCTTCGCCTTCCCGCTCCCGCCGATCGACGGGGCCGAACTCTCGTTCAGCGCCCTCTCGCTGCCCGTGCGGGGGAGCGCCAACTTCGTCGGCTTCACGGTCAAGGCCGACGGCAAGGTGATCGAGCCGGCCCTGGAGGAGCGCGCCTTCCTCGGCGCACAGGAGGTGACGGAGCGCCTCAGGCGGCACGGGCTGCCGCTCAATCCCCTGCGGCGCGAGGAATTGGAGAGCGCGCTCAAGCGGCTCGCGCCCGCCGATCTCGACGCCCTGCACAAGGCCGGCCTGCTGTCCGAGCCGAGCCCGGACGCCGGCGCGCAGTGGCGCGGCGAGGCGAAGTTCCACTGGGAGCAGACCTCCCCGGCGGACGCGGAGCTGCGGATCTCCCATAGCTACGCGCCGGTCGCCGGCAACTGGTTCCTCGCGCCCAAGGAGGCCGCGGCGCGCGACTTCCGTGCACGCTACTGCCTCGACGAGGCCGGCCTTGCCGGCATCCGGCGCCTCGCCGGGGCGAAGCCGGAGGGCTACACCCGCGCCTTCGAGGTGCCCTACATCGTCACCACCGCACGGAACTGGGCCGGGCGCATCGGCCGCTTCACCCTGACCGTGGACAAGGGGCGCGCGGATGCCCTGGTCAGCTTCTGCCGGCAGGGCGTGCGCAAGACGGGTCCGACCACCTTCGTCTGGGAAGCCCGCGACTACGTGCCGGATTCCGACCTGCGCGTGCTGCTCGTCTCGAACGATCCCGCCTTTTTGGGGGATCGCTGAGGCGAGGGGCTCAGCCCTCGCGCTTCTTCCGCTGCGCGAGCGTGCGAAGCCGCAGGGCGTTGAGCTTGATGAAGCCCGCGGCATCCCGGTGGTCGTAGGCGACCGCGCCCTCCTCGAAGGTGACGAGGTCCTGGTCGTAGAGCGAGTGCGGGCTCGTCCGTCCGATGACGTGGACGCCGCCCTTGTAGAGCTTGAGCCGCACCTCGCCGGTCACCTTCTCCTGGCTCTTGTCGATGAGAGCCTGGAGCATCTCGCGCTCCGGCGAGAACCAGAAGCCGTTGTAGATCAGCTCCGCGTATTGCGGCATGAGCTGGTCCTTGAGATGGGCCGCGCCGCGATCCAGCGTGATCGACTCGATGGCGCGGTGGGCCGGCAGCAGGATGGTGCCGCCGGGCGTCTCGTACATGCCGCGGCTCTTCATGCCGACGAAGCGGTTCTCGACGAGGTCGAGCCGGCCGATGCCGTTGGCCCGTCCCAGTTCGTTCAGCCTGGCGAGCAGGCTCGCGGGCGAGAGCCGCTCGCCGTCGATCGAGACCGCGTCGCCCCGCTCGAAGCCGATGGTGACGACGGTCGGCTGGTCCGGCGCTTCCTCGGGCGAGAGCGTGCGCGAATAGACGTAGTCCGGCACCTCGACGGCGGGATCCTCCAGCACCTTGCCCTCGGAAGAGGCGTGCAGGAGGTTGGCGTCGACCGAGAACGGGCTCTCGCCGCGCTTGTCCTTGGCGATCGGGATCTGATGCTGCTCGGCGAAGGCGATGAGCTGCTCGCGCGAGCGCAGGTCCCACTCGCGCCAGGGGGCGATCACCGTCACGTCGGGCTTGAGCGCGTAGTAGCCGAGCTCGAACCGGACTTGGTCGTTGCCCTTGCCGGTGGCGCCGTGGCAGACCGCGTCGGCGCCGACCCGTTCGGCGATCTCGATCTGCTTCTTGGCGATGAGCGGCCGGGCGATCGAGGTGCCCAGCAGGTAGACGCCCTCGTAGACGGCGTTGGCCCGGAACATCGGGAAGACGTAGTCGCGGACGAATTCCTCGCGCAGGTCTTCGATAAAGATGTTTTCCGGTTTGATGCCGAGAAGCTCGGCCTTGCGGCGCGCCGGCTCCAGCTCCTCGCCCTGGCCGAGATCGGCGGTGAAGGTGACGACCTCGCAGCCGTAGGTGGTCTGAAGCCACTTCAGGATGATCGAGGTGTCGAGTCCGCCGGAATAGGCGAGAACGACCTTCTTGACGGATTTGTTCAGGCGGGCGTCGGACATGGTGTCGGGCTCGGGCAACAGGGTGCTGGCGGATTAACAGCGGAGACGCGCGGCGCGCAACCGGCGGGGCGGCATGCCCGTTGCCTCGTTTCCGATCCCAGCTGCCCCGGAGCGTCGCCGCCGACGCGGGACGGGGTGCCGGCGGGACGGGCGTGACGACCGGAGAACCGACGAATGCCGCGGCGACCGACCCTGGAATTCTGGTACGAGTTCGCCTCGACCTATTCCTACCTCTCGGCCATGCGCATCGAGGCGCTGGCCGAGGCGGCCGACGTGGAACTGCGCTGGCGGCCGTTCCTGCTCGGGCCGATCTTCGCGACGCAGGGCTGGAACAACTCGCCGTTCAACCTCTTCCCGGCCAAGGGCCGCAACATGTGGCGCGACCTCGACCGCGAGGCCGCCCGGCTCGGGCTGCCGCCGGTCACGCGCCCCAACCCCTTCCCCCAGAATTCCCTGAGCGCGGTGCGCGTGGCGACCTACGGCGCCGACCAGGACTGGCTGGTGCCGTTCTCCAAGGCGGTGTTCGAGACGAGCTTCGCCAGGGGCGGCTCCATCGCCGAGCCGGCGGCGGTGGGGCGCATCCTCGATTCGCTCGGCCTCGACGGAACCCAGATCCTCAAGGCGGCCGCCTCGGAGACCAACAAGAGCCGCCTGAAGGTCGTCGGCGAGGAGGCCCGCTCCCGCGGCATCTACGGCGCGCCGAGCTTCCTCACCGGGGACGGCGAGCTGTTCTGGGGCAACGACCGCCTGGAGCAGGCGATCGCCTGGGCCGCCGGCGACCGGCCCGACGGGTTGCGGTGAGGGGACCGGGCCGAAGCCCGGCGAGGCTTCAGACGGCGATCGGCTGCGTCGGTGTTGCGAGACTCTCGAGCAGCTCCGTCATCGGCCGCGGCCTGCCGATCAGGTAGCCCTGCACGTAGCGGCAGCCGTGGCGGCGCACGGCGTTCAACTGCTCCCTGGTCTCGATCCCCTCGGCGATGCCGTCGAGCCCGAGATTCTGGCACAGGTCGAGAATGGTGCTCACGACCCTGCGGCCGAGATCGGTTTCGACGTCGGCCATGAAGCCGCGGTCGATCTTGATCCGGTCGAGCGGCAGGCGGTGAACGTAGTTGAGGCTCGAATAGCCCGTTCCGAAATCGTCGAGCGCGATCGCGATGCCCAGCGCGCGCAGGAGCGTGATCGCCTGCTGCGCGCCCTCGAAGTCGCGCATCAGCGCCGTCTCCGTCAGCTCCAGCGTGATCCGCCGGGGATCGAGCCCGCTCTGCCGGACGGCGGCGAGGATGGCGAGGACGGTCTCCGGCGAGGCGAGGTCGTGCGAGGAGAGGTTGAACGACAGGCCGATCTCGGCCGGGAGCCGGGCCGCGTCGGCGAGCGCCTTGCGCAGGAGCAGCAGCGTCACCGAGTGGATCATGCCGCAGCGCTCCGCCACGGCGATGAAGCGGTCGGGCGGCACGCGGCCGAGCTTCGGGCTGGTCCAGCGCGCCAGCGCCTCGACCGTCGTGATCCGATCCGTCGTCGTATCGAGGATCGGCTGGTAGTGCATCTCCATCTCGGCGGCGAGATCCGCGCTCTGCAGCGCCGACTCGACCGCCCGCTCGGCCCGGATCGCGTCCTCGTGCTCCTGCGAGAACAGCGTCGTGGAACCGCGCTTGCGCTCCTTGGAATGGTAGAGCGCGTAGTCGGCCCGGTCGAAGAGCGCATCCGCGGCGCGGCTGGCGCTGGGATACAGCGCGAGGCCGCCGGAGCATCCCGGCACCACGTGCGTTTCGCCGAGCGAGATCGGCGCGTGCAGCGCCGCGCAGATGCGGTTGCACAGCGCCACCACCGCGTCGGGGCACGCGGCCGCGTGGATCAGCACGCCGAACTCGTCGCCGCCGAGGCGCGCGATCGTCACGCCGTCCGCGGCGAAGGTTGCGAGCCGGCGCCCGGTCTCCTCCAGCACCCGGTCCCCGGCTTTGTGGCCGAAGGTGTCGTTGATCGGCTTGAAGCGGTCGAGATCGAAGATCGCGAGGGCGAAGGCGGCGTTGCGGCCGTCCGAGGCGGCAATCGCGGCATCGAGGCGCTGGAAGAAGGAGCGCCGGTTGGGCAGCCCGGTCAGGCTGTCGGTATGGGCCAGGCGCCGGTTCTCCTCGCTGAGCCGCTGCGCCTCGGCCTTGGACGCGATCAGCTGCAGGAAGGCCAGGAAGTTGTTGGTGAGGATGCGCACCATCACCACGGTGACGAAGGCCGTGTTGAGCGCGATCGCGATGAAGACGCTGTTGCCGCTGGTGAAGCAGTAGATCGAGAAGCCGCCGATGACGATGACCGTCACCAGAAGGGCCGCGGCCGGCAGGTGCGTCAGGCAGAAGATGCAGGCGATGACGGTGATCGCGACGAAGATCGCGACGTGACCCTGCTCGAACGGGCCGCCATAGCCGTTGAGCGTCATCGCCCAGCCGACGAAGAAGGCCGAGAACAGGACGGTGAGGAGGCTCGTGCTGCGCAGTCGCCTCAGGGCCGCGGCCCAGGGGATGTCCTCCGGGCGCAGGCGCCACCAGTGCACGGCGCGCATCGCGCAAAGCGCGATCATGAGGCCGGGCAAACCGACCGTCAGCCAGGCCGGAGCGAGGGCGTAGTGGGTGTAGGCGAGCGCGCAGGCATTGACGGAGAGCAGCGCGTAGAGGGACGGAACCTGCTTCTGCAACTCCAGAAGCTGACGGGTGCAAGCCTCCGGATCGGTATATTGCGGAACGATGCCGCTCAGCAGCTCTCGCCGCCCCCGGATCAATCTCATCGCATGTTACCACACACAGGACGCCGAGCCGCCAGCACGTTTCGCGTGTATCCTTGCCGGATGATGTAATAGGTCCGGGACCTCCTAAGAATTCATTGCACCGAAAAGACACGGTCCGCGACCGGGCGGGCCTCGGGCGATCGATCGGCAGCGTCATCTATTCTCGCCCGCGCAGGATCCTGCAGCGTCGCTGGGAGCGTCGTCTTGAATATCGAATCGGATTGCCCGTCCGCGCGGCCGGCCGTCGGCCCCCGTTCCGCAACCATGGGAGGCGTGAGGGCTCAGCCGCGCGTCGCCGTGTCGACATGGATGTCACGGCCCCGCGTCTCCGGCAGCAGCAGGGCGGCGACGGTGCCGACGAGGCTGAAGGCGGCGAGGTAGTAGGCCGGCGCCATCCGGTCGCCGGTCGCGGCGATCAGCCAGTTCACGACGTAGTTCGTGCTGCCGCCGAAGATCGAGACCGACAGCGCGTAGACGATGGAGAGCCCGGCGCTGCGCACCGCCCGCGGCAGCGCCTCGGGGATGGCGACGATGATCGCCGCCGCGTTGATCGAGGACAGGGCCGAGAGCAGGAAGGTGACGGCGTAGACGTTCAGCGCGCTCGGCGCGCGCAGCATCCACAGGAAGGCCGGCACGGCCAGCACGAGGATCAGCGCCCGCGGCCAGACCATCACCGGACGCCGCCCGAACCGGTCGGCGAGCCAGCCGCCGAGGAGCGGAAAGATCACCGAGGCCAGCCCCAGCGCGATCGGAACGGCGTTGGCCGCCATCTCCGAGAGGCCGAGCGTCGCGCCGGCATAGACCGGCATGTTGGTGCCCACCGCGTTCGAGACGGTGGAGGCGGCGATGACGAGGAAGGTGAGGCCGAGCATCCGCCCGTGCCGGCGCAGCAGCCGGCCGAGCACCGCGCCCGTCGAGGCGGCGGCGGCCGGGTCGTGCCCCTCGCCCGCCGTCTCGGGCAGGTGGCTGCGGATCACGAGGCCGACCGGCACGACGAGGAGGCCGAGGCCGAACATCAGGCGCCAGCCCCAGTCGGCCATGGCCGCATCGCCGAGCACCAGGGTCAGCACGGTGGCGAAGAGGCCGGCGAACAGGGCCGCGCAGCCCTGGCTCGCGATCTGCCAGCTCGCGACGAAGCCGCGGTGGCGGGCCGGCGCCGCCTCGATCAGGAAGGCGGTGGAGGGCCCGACCTCGCCGCCGAGCGCCAGCCCCTGGATCAGCCGGCCGGCGATCACGATCACCTGCGCCCAGCCGCCGATCACCGCCGTGCCGGGGCAGGCCGCGAGCATCAGCATGCCGACGGCCATCAGCGCGATGGTGATGAGCATCGCCGGCTTGCGGCCGGCCCGGTCGGCGAAGGCGCCGATCAGCACGCCGCCCACGGGCCGCATCACGTAGCCGATGCCGAACAGCGCAAGCGAGGCGAGCAGGCTGTCGGTCGGGCTGTCCGAGGGGAAGAAGGTCGCGCCGATCGATTTCGCGAAGAAGGCGTAGATCGTGAAGTCGTAGAATTCGAGGGCGTTGCCGAGCACGACGGCGCCCACGGCCTTGCGGTCGAGGCGCGGCGGCGCGGCGCTGGCGGGCGAGGGCATCGTCATCCTGTCGTGAAGTCCCGGACCTTTGCGGCGCGGGTGGCCGGGTCCGGGCGGGGTCGGGAGGCCCGTAAGGGGCGTCGGTGAGGGCGGCAGGTAGGTCGCCGCCGCCGCGCCGCCACCCCGGCCGGGTCGGGCCTTCGATGCGCGATCCGTCTCGCCGACCCCCTTTTCTCGATCCGGCCGGCTCCCGGTCCCCGGTCCGATCGTGCTATCGGGCGCCGGCACCTCGCCTATCGGGATCGTTCACGCCCCTTGCGCCTGCTCGTCGTCGCCATCGGACGCCTGAAGAACGGGCCGGAGCGGGATCTCGCCGCCCGCTACCGCGAGCGCGCCGTCGCGCTCGGAAAAAGCCTCGGGGTCACCGCCTGCGACCTCGCGGAGATCCCCGAATCCCGCGCCCGCCGCGCCGCCGACCGCGTCGCCGAGGAGGCGGCGGCGATCCTGGCCCTGGTGCCGGCGGACGCGGCGATGATCGCCTGCGACGAGCGCGGCCGCTCGGACTGGCCGAGCGAGCGCATCGCGGACCGGATCGGGGCGTGGCGCGACGCGGGGCGCGGCAGCCTCGTCGTGGTGATCGGCGGGGCCGACGGCCTTCACGAGAGCGTGCGCGGGCGCGCCGACCATATTCTCGCCTTCGGAGCGGCGACACTGCCGCACGGCCTGGTGCGCGTGCTCGTCCTCGAGCAGACCTACCGGGCGCTGACCATCCTGGCCGGGCACCCCTATCATCGGGGCGATCCCGAGGCATGAGACCACCTGTGACCGCCGATTCCAGGCCCGCGACGTTCCCGGCGGCCAAGCCCGCCGCCCTGCTGATGGCCCTCGCGTGGCTTGCGGGCGGCCTTGCGGGGCCCGTGCGCGCGCAGACGACGCCCGATCCGGAGGCGACGCGGCGCACGCAGGAGGAGCGGGACCGGCGCGCCCAGAACCTCAAGCAGATCCAGGATGCGCTGGCGGCGAGCACCAGCAGCCGGACGGCGCTGGAGGCCGAGATCGCCGCGATCGGCTCCGACCGGACCAAGCTCAGCGCCGCCCTGCTCGATGCCGGGCGCCAGGCGCAGGCGACCGAGGACCGGATGAACCGGCTGGAGGAGCGCCTGCGCGCGCTCACCGACAGCGACGCGGCGATCCGCAAATCGCTGGAGGCGCGCCGCGCGGTCATCGCCGAGATCCTGGCCGCGCTCCAGCGCATGGGCCGGCGCCCGCCCCCCGCCGTGCTGGTGCGGCCCGAGGACGTGCTCGCGGCGATTCGCACCTCGATGATGCTCGGCGCCGTGGTGCCGGAGCTGCGCGGCGAGGCCGATACCCTCGCCGGCGACCTCGCCGAACTGGTGCGGGTGCGCGGCCTCATCGCCGCCGACCGCGAGGCGCTGAAGAAGGATCTCGCGGGCTGGGGCGCCGAGCGCCAGCGCCTCGACGCGCTGATCGCCGCCCGCCGGCTCCGGCAGGCGGAGGTCGAATCGAGCCTCACCGCCGAGCGCCAGAAGAGCGCCGAACTCGGCGCCCAAGCGAAATCGCTCAAGGATCTCGTGGACCGGATGGAGGGCGAATTGTCGAGCGCCCGCCGGGCCGCCGACGAGGTCCGCGCCGCCGCGGAGCGGGAGCAGCGGGCGATCCAGGAAAAGTTCGCCGCCGCCGGCGCCCGCGATCCGGCACGGCTCGCGCCCAAGGTGAAATTCGTCGAGGCCCGCGGCGATCTGCCCAAGCCGGTGAGCGGCACGCTCGTGCGCGGGTTCAACCAGCCGGACGGACAGGGCGGCACCACCCGCGGCATCTCGCTGCGGACGCGCGCCAAGTCGGTCGTCTCCTCTCCCGCGGACGGATGGGTCTCCTTCGCCGGGCCCTTCCGTTCCTACGGCCGACTCTTGATCATCAATGCGGGCGACGGCTACTATCTCTTGCTCGCGGGGATGGATCAGATCAACGTCGAGGTCGGCCAGTTCGTGCTGGCGGGCGAACCGGTGGCCGTGATGGGCGAGGGCAGCGGCACCCCGGCAAGCACGCCGTCGAACGTGACGCAGGCTGCGTCACAGAGGGACGATGATCGCAGTGATCCCGTCCTGTACGTCGAGTTCAGGAAAGACGGCGGCTCCATCGATCCGGAGCCGTGGTGGGCGAGAAGTTCCAGCGAGAAGGTTCGCGGATAATGCGCAAAGTGTCCCTCGTGTTGCTCGGCGCGGCCCTCGGCATTGGCGCCTCGGCCCTGTCGACCCAGACCCAGCTCCTCTCCGGCACGAGCGCCATCGCGGCCTCGGCGGAAACCTACCGGCAGCTGAGTCTGTTCGGCGACGTGTTCGAGAAGGTGCGCACCGACTACGTCGAGAAGCCCGAGGAGTCGAAGCTGATCGAGGCGGCCGTCAACGGCATGCTGACCTCGCTCGACCCGCATTCGAGCTACATGGACGCCAAGGCGTTCCGCGACATGCAGACGACGACGAAGGGCGAGTTCGGCGGCCTCGGCATCGAGGTCACCATGGAGGACGGCCTGATCAAGGTGGTCTCGCCGATCGACGACACGCCCGCCTCCAAGGCCGGACTGCTCGCCAACGACATCATCACCCAGATCGACGAGGATCAGGTCCAGGGTCTGACCCTGAACCAGGCCGTCGACAAGATGCGCGGGCCGGTCAACTCCACGGTGAAGCTCAAGATCACCCGCAAGGAGTCGAAGGATCCGATCGACGTCTCGCTGACCCGCGACATCATCAAGATCCGCCCCGTCCGCTCGAAGGTCGAGAGCGGCGATGTCGGCTACGTGCGCCTGACCCAGTTCAACGAGCAGACCTACGACGGCCTCAAGACCGCGATCGACAAGCTCCAGAGCGAGATCGGCGGCGACAAGCTCAAGGGCTACGTGATCGACCTGCGCAACAATCCCGGCGGCCTGCTGGATCAGGCGGTGATGGTCTCCGACGCCTTCCTCGACCGCGGCGAGATCGTCTCGACCCGCGGCCGCAACCCGGACGAGACGCAGCGCTTCTCCGCCAAGGCCGGCGACCTCGCCAAGGGCAAGCCGATCGTCGTGCTGGTGAACGGCGGCGCGGCCTCCGCCTCCGAGATCGTGGCCGGCGCCCTCCAGGATCACAAGCGCGCGACGATCATGGGCACGCGCTCCTTCGGCAAGGGCTCGGTGCAGTCGATCATCCCGCTCGGCGGCCAGGGCGCCCTGCGGCTGACCACCGCGCGCTACTACACGCCGTCCGGCCGCTCGATCCAGGCCAAGGGCATCGAGCCGGATCAGGAGGTGCTGCAGGAGGTGCCCGACGATCTGAAGGGCAAGGACGAGACCAAGGGTGAGGCCGGCCTGAAGGGGCACCTGAAGCAGAAGGACACCGAGGAGCGCGGCGGGTCCTCGGCCTACATCCCGCCGGACCCGGCCAAGGACAAGCAGCTCATCGCCGCGGTCGACTTCCTGCACGGCATCCAGAAGGGTGCTGCCAACGTCACGAAGCCGGCCACGCAGAACTGATCGCGCGATCCGCGGCGGGCAACCGCCGCCGGGTTAGCGAAAGATTAACCATGACGGCCCGCAATACCGGTTCAGACCGGGATTGCGGGCCGTTTCTCGTTGAAGGCCGCGCCCGGTCGTCCGAACATGCGCCAACAGGGCGGGACGGCGGGTGAGCGACGCGGCCGACGACATCCTGACGAAGCCCCTCGGGGTGGCGGACAAGGCGGCCCGCCCGCGCTTCGCCTTCCCGCGTTCCTCCGCGGGCGCGGCGGCCGGCATCGGCGGCCTGGCGCTCGCCCTGCTGGCGGGCGGCGTCGCGCTGACCGGCGATCCCCGCGGCGGCGAACCCCGCGCGCAGGCGGTCATCGAGATCCGCGAGGCCCCGGCGCCCCGCGCGGCCGAGGCCGCGCCGGCCGCCCCGAAAGGCCTGGCCCAGTCCGCGAGCGAGGTCGAGCAGGCCTCCGGCGTCACCGTCTTCCGCCCCGACGGTTCGAGCGCGCCCGACGCGCCGGTGATCATCCGCGTCCCGAACGCCGCCCAGGTGAAGCTCGCGCCCGCGCCCGACCCGCGCCTGACCGAGCGCGGGCGCCACGGTCCCCTGCCCCGCCTCGGCGAGGGCCGGCTGCGGCCGCTCGACGTCTATGCCCGTCCGGAGGAGCCCGGCACCGGGCCGCGCATCGCCGTCCTCGTCTTAGGTCTCGGCATCGGCGAGAACGCCACCCTCGGCGCCATCGCCCGGCTCCCGGCGGCGGTGAGCCTCGCGCTCTCGCCCTACGGCGGCGACCTGGAGAAGACCGCCGCCCGTGCCCGCGAGGCCGGACACGAGATCCTGCTCCAGCTGCCGATGGAGCCGTTCGACTATCCCGACAGCGATCCCGGTCCCCAGACGCTCCTGGCCTCCGGCCGGCCGGCCGAGAACCTCGACCGGGCGGCCTGGGCGATGAGCCGGTTTTCCGGCTTCGTCGGCGCCGTGAATTTCATGGGCGCCAAGCTGATGAGCGAGGCCGCGGCCCTGGAGCCGGTGCTGAAGGATCTCGCCGCCCGCGGGCTCGGCTTCGTCGATGACGGCGCGGCCGCCGGCTCGCAGGTCGCGAGCGTCGGGGCGAAGACCAAGCTGCCGACCGCCCGCGCCGAGATCGTGCTCGACGCCGTCGCCCGGCCCGACGCCATCGACGCCGAACTCGCCCGCCTGGAGACGCTGGCCCGGCAGAAGGGTCTCGTGCTCGCCTCCGCCAGCGCCTCGCCGCTGACGATCGACCGCCTGTCCCGCTGGTCGCGCGATCTCGAGGCGCGGGGCATCCGGCTCGTGCCGGTCAGCACGATCCTGCGCCGCGCCGGCGGCGTCGCCAAACTGTCGAGCGCCGCGCCGTAGACCGCCGCGAATGATGGCCGGCGATCGAGCGGTGACGACCGGACCTCGATCATCTGAACCCGTGGGAACGCGCGTCCGAGCGCGCCGTCGAGCCTCGGCGGCGCGAGGCTTCTCGGCGCCGCAGGATACCGCTTGCCAAGCCGATCGCAGAGAAAACCGATCTTTTGACAGTTTTTATCGCGCGAAGAAGCACAAATCGATTTTAATCCGCTGCCGGCGAGCGAAATTCGATGAGAGGTTTGTGATCCGGTAAGCGTTTTCGGGAAATGGTTCCGGCACTCGCTCGACAAATCCGCGCGAGCCAGTCCTGTCGGAGTCCTCCGTGTCGCTCCAAACTCTTCCCATTCGCAGCAAGCTGATCGCGTCGTTCACTGTGCTGACGATCCTTCTCGTCGGCCTGGGCGTTCTCGGTGTCTTTGGAACTCAGACGATGCGCGACCAAGCGCTCGACATCGAGCGCAATTGGCTCCCCAGCGTGCGAGTGCTGGGCGAGATCGATACCGCGGCGGCACGGATGAACACCGTGATGCTGCGGCACACGCAGGCCACCGACCCGCAGATGGTCGCGTCGATGGACAAGGACTTCGAGCGCTTCGGCAAGCTGATCGACGACAAGCGGGCGGCCTACGAGCGCCTGATCGCGAATGCCCAGGAGCGCGCGCTCTACGACGCCTACGTCCGGGACGCCGCCGCGTTCGAGACCGAGCGGAAGATCGTGATGGACCTGTCGCGTCAGGGCCGGAAGGCGGAAGCCTTCAGCTATTACGAGGCGAAGGGTCTCCTCCCGCGTCGGGCGATGTCGACGTCGCTGGAAAAGCTGGTCGCCTTCAACAACGAGGGCGCCAGTCAGGCGATGAAGGATGGCGAGGTCATGTTCGAGCGGGTGCGGACGATCGGTCTCGCCGTCCTCGCCCTGGGCCTCATCCTCTCGGTCGTGCTCGCCGTCCTGATCATCCGCGGCGTGACCAGCGGCATCGCTTCCGTGGTCCGGCCGATGCAGGCGCTGGCCGCCGGTGACCTCTCGGTCACGATCCCGCATCAGGGTCAGCGGACCGAGATCGGGACCATCGCGGACGCGGTGCAGATCTTCAAGGACGGCCTGCTCCGGATGCGCAGCCTCGAAGAGGAGAGCGCCGCGGCCCGCGCCGGGGCGGAGGCGCAACGCAAGGCGGCGATGCGCGAGATGGCCGAGCGGTTCGAGGGCGCGGTCGGCGGCGTCGTCAGCCTCGTCTCGTCCGCCGCCTCCCAGTTGCAGGCCTCGGCGCACGGCATGACCGGCGCCGCGACCCGGACCGCCGGCCAGTCGGTCAGCGTGGCGGCGGCGGCCGAGGAGGCGGCCACCAACGTCAACACCGTGGCGGCGGCGGCCGAAGAGCTGGGCGCCTCGGTGCAGGAGATCAGCCGGCAGGTCAGCGGCTCGTCGAGCCTCGCCCAGGCCGCGGTGGGTGAGGCCGCGCAGACGGAGGCCCATGTCCGCGCGCTGAGCGCGGCGGTCGCCAAGATCGGCGACGTCGTCACCATGATCACCACGATCGCCGGCCAGACCAACCTGCTCGCGCTCAACGCCACCATCGAGGCGGCCCGGGCGGGCGAGGCCGGCCGCGGCTTCGCGGTGGTCGCCGCCGAGGTCAAGGAACTCGCCAACCAGACGGCGCGGGCGACCGAGGAGATCTCCGGCCAGATCGGACGCATCCAGGAGACCACGGGCCACGCGGTCTCGGCCATCGGCAGCATCACCGGGCGCATCGAGGAGATCAGCTCGGTCGCGGCCTCGATCGCCGCGGCGGTCGAGCAGCAGGGCGCCGCGACGCAGGAGATCGTCCGCAACGTTGCCCAGGCGGCGATGGGCGCGGGCGAGGTGACCAGCAACATCGCCGGCGTGGCGCAGGCCGCCGAGGAGGCCGGGGCGACCGCCGCCCAGGTGCTCGCCGCCTCCTCCGAGCTGTCGCGCCAGTCCGAGCATCTCAGCAGCGAGGTCGGCCGCTTCCTGGCGAACGTGCGCGCCGCCTGAACCGAGTACGGAACGGCGAGGAGAGAGCGGGCGCAGCCGTTGGCTGCGCCCGCTCTCGTTTTACGGCCTCAGATGGGTAGCAGGTCGGCGTTGCCCGCACCGGTTCGGCCACCTATGGTCGCGCCGCCAGCAAGAGCCCGCGATGCCCCGCCCCGACGACCTCCTGCGCCTGCCCGAGGGCAGCGCGCTGCCCTACCGCCCCTGCGTGGGCGTCGCCCTGTTCAACCGCGACGGCCGCGTCTTCATCGGGCGGCGCAAGCGCGAGGCCGGCCCCGAGCATGTCGACGGCGATCGCGCGTGGCAGATGCCGCAGGGCGGGATCGACGAGGGGGAAGAGCCCCTGGCCGCGGCCCTGCGGGAGCTTCACGAGGAGACCAACGTGCCGGCCGACGCTGTCACGCTGCTCGGCGAGACACGGGACTGGCTCGCCTACGACCTTCCGCCGGCGGTGATGAAGCAGGCGTGGAAGGGCCGCTATCGCGGCCAGCGCCAGAAATGGTTCGCCTTCGGCCTGACCGGAAGCGAATCGGTGATCGACGTGGACGCCCCCGGAGGCGGGCGCCACAAGCCCGAATTCGATGCGTGGCGCTGGGAACGGCTGGAGGCTTTGCCGGATCTCATCATCACGTTCAAGCGGCCGGTCTACGAGGGCGTCGTCGCGGCCTTCTCCGGCCTGACGAACTGGCACGGCGCCGAGGGCGATCCGGCATGATGCATCCGCGCATCCGCGGCTGATCCGATGCGGTGGTGGCTCATTCCCCTTCTCGCCGTGTTGGCTTGGTTCGCCTACACGCTGACGCCGTTCTGGTCGCTCTACGGCTTTGCCGCGGCGGTGCAGGCGGGCGACGCCGCGGCGGTGGAGCAGCGGGTCAATTTCCGCACGCTGCGCCTGTCGCTCGCCCGGCAGATCAGCGCGGCCGTCAAGGCCGACAGCAACGCCCTCGATCCGCGCGAGCGTCAGCGCATCGCCGACGCGGCGGCGGCGGTGGCGCTCCCGGTGATGGAATCGGCGCTGACGCCCCAGGCCGTGATCGATCTCCTCGACGACGGCTGGCCGCAGGGCGCCGACCTCGCCGCGCCGGCCAACCGGCACGAGCGGCGCGACGGGCTGCGCATCCCCGATTTCGGACGACTGCTGCGCTACTATCTGTCCTCCGACATGCGCGGCTTCCGCTCCGTGGTGATCTCGGTGCCGCCCGATCATCCCCGCCACGAGCAGTTCCGCATCCGCCTGCGCCTGCGCGACTGGGGCTGGCGTCTCGTCGATATCGAGCTGTCCGACGACCTGCGCCGTCGCATCGCCGAGAAGGCCTCCGCGGCCGCGGCCCGGCTGCGCGACGGGCGGTCCGACCCGGACAAGGCGCAGCCGGAGCCGGCCATCCCCCACGGGCCCTGACAGGACCGAACAATTCTCAAAGAGCGGCCCTGGACGCCGGTCACGCTTCACATAGCTGAGCCGCCACGACCGGCCCCGCTTTCGGAGCGCTGCCTTGAGCCAGGACGCCGCACACTCATCCGAAGCCGATGCGTCGGGCTCCAGCCGGCGGCTCGGCGCGGGGCTCCTCATCGCCACCCTCGGCGTCGTCTACGGCGATATCGGCACGAGCCCGCTCTACGCCCTCAAGGAGGCGGTGCGCGCCGCGAGCCCGGGGGGCGAACCCTCCGCGGCCGCGGTGACGGGTGCCGTCTCGCTGATCCTGTGGGCGCTGATCCTCGTCGTTTCGCTGAAATACGCGGTGCTGATCCTGCGCGCCGACAACCGCGGCGAGGGCGGCATCGTGGCGATGCTGGCGCTGCTCGGCGCCCGCCACGCGCAGCCCGGCTCGCGGCAGGCGCTCCTGCTGGTCGTCGGCCTCGTCGGCGCCGCCCTGCTCTACGGCGACGGGGCGATCACGCCGGCGATCTCGGTGCTCTCGGCCGTCGAGGGGCTGCGGGTCGACGCCCCCGCCCTCGACCGCTTCATCGTGCCGATCGCGCTGGCGATCCTCGTCGCGCTCTTCCTCGTGCAGCGCCGGGGCGCCGCCTTCATCGGAAAAATCTTCGGGCCGGTGATGCTGGTCTGGTTCCTCGTCCTGGCCGCGCTCGGTCTCGGCGGGATCGTGCAGGCGCCGCAGATCCTGACGGCGATCAATCCGCTGCGCGCGGTCGAGTTCACGGCCCATGCCGGCCTGCATGTCGGCTTCACGATGCTGGGCGCGGCCTTCCTCGCGGTCACCGGCGGCGAGGCGATGTACGCCGATCTCGGCCATTTCGGCGCGCGGGCGATCCGCATCGCGTGGTTCGTCCTCGTCCTGCCGGCGCTGGTGATCCACTATTTCGGGCAGGGCGCGATCCTGCTGGTCGACCCCTCCGCCGCCGAGAACCCGTTCTACCGCCTCGCCCCTTCCTACGCGCATTACCCGCTGATCGGGCTGGCGACCCTCGCCGCGGTCATCGCCTCGCAGGCGGTGATCTCGGGCGTGTTCTCGCTGACCCGGCAATCGATCCAGCTCGGCTTCCTGCCGCCGCTGCGCATCGTCCACACCGCCTCGGACGAGAGCGGCCAGATCTACGTGCCGCTCGTGAACTGGCTGCTCGCCGCCGCGACGCTCGCGGCGGTGCTGATCTTCCGCTCCTCCGACGCGCTGGCCGGGGCCTACGGCATCGCCGTGTCGCTGCTGATGGCGATCACGACCCTGCTCGCCGGCCTCGTCGCCCGCAAATGGGGCTTCGGCCTGCCCCTCGTTCTCGCGGTCAACGGCTTCTTCCTCGTGATCGACCTGATCTTCCTCTCGGCCAACAGCGTGAAGCTGTTCGAGGGCGGCTGGTTTCCGCTGCTGCTGGCGGGCGTCATCGCCTTCCTGATGCTGACATGGCTCAAGGGCAACGGCTGCCTGGAGCAGGCGCGCATGGCCCTGCGCCAACCGGAGACGCAGTTCCTCGAAGGGCTGCGCCGGGACGCGCCGACGACCCTGCCTGGCTCGGCCGCCTTCCTCTCCTCGGCGACCGAGGGCATCCCGCTGCCGATGATGCGCTTCGTCGAGCGCCTCGGCGCGCTGCACGCCCGCGTGCTGATCGTGACCGCCCTGTTCGAGGAGAGCCCGACGGTGCCGCGGGAGGAGCGTGCCCGCGTCATCGAGATCACCCCCGACATCCGCCGCGTGGTGCTGCGCTACGGCTTCATGCAATCGGCCTCGATCCCCGAGGGGCTGGATTGCGCCGTCCATGCCGGCCTCCTGCCGAAGGAGTTCACCGAGGATCTCACCGTCTTCGTCGGCCACGAGACGATCATCCCCGTTTCCGACCAGCGCGGCATGTCGGACTGGCGCGAGGCGGTCTTCGCGGTGATGCAGAACAACGCCGAGCGCACCGGCGCCCATTTCTGCGTGCCGGCCCGGCAGGTGATCGAGATCGGCACCGAGATCGAGATTTGAGGACGGCTACTCGTCCGCCGGCCCCTTGCCGGTCATCCGCAGCTGCGAGGCGACGCATTCGCGCACCGCGTCCTCGATCTTGGCCTTCTGCGCGTTGGAATAGCCCGCCACCTCGTCGATGCATTTGACGAAGTAGCCCGCGGTGAAGCTTTCGTTGACCGACACGAACGACTTGCCGAAGCGGGTCGCGAGCTGGAGGCGCTCCAGGGCCGAGCTCTGCCGCCACGCCTCCAGCGTGTCCGTCATCGACAGCGCGCTGGCGGCGCCGGGCACGAGGGCCATGGCGAGGAACAGGGCAAAGAAGCGGCGCATCGTGCAAAAACCTCCCGAATGCTTTTCCGGTTTTCCCGCATGGAACGTCCAGACATTCCTGTTCGACGCGACAGTCGAAAGGGCAAGTCCGAATGATCTTGCGAGATAAACGCTTCGGAACGGGCGCACAGTCGAACTCTCAGTCTGTGCTTCTTATTTTGCTCTGAGACGGCGCCCCCTGATCACTTCGGCTCCTCCTGCGTCATTGCGAGGCGAAGCCGTGGCAATCCAGGGCGCGACTTTTCCGGAAAGGGCGCGCCCTGGATCGCGTCGGCTTCGCCTCGCGATGACGGGGTGACTGGGAACAGAAGCGATCAACCGGATTCCGGAGGAAGGGTTTCTGCCGAGCCGGGTCCGGCCGTCCCGATCAGGCCTGCCAATCCGAGAAGCCCACGACGCGGTGAAGCAGGCGCCGGTTGCGGCCGGTCTCACCGAAGGGCGCGAGGTCCCAGGTCCAGGCCCGCTCGGGCGTCCCGAGCCGCACGCCGTAGAGAAGGTCGTGCCGGGCGTGGACCTGCCCCTGCCGGTCCTCCTCGGTCTCGTCGATATCGGTGACGAGGCAGACCCGCGCCGTCAGGCCGGCCAGCACGTCGAGATGGCCCGCGACGATCCGCCGGCCGAAGGCGTCCCCGTCCTCCGGCCTCCAGGGTCCCAGGGCCCGGCGCGAGGTCTCCAGCCGCTCGACCGGACGGATCGGCAGCTGCGAGAGGAGATTGGCCGAGATGACGAGGCCGGTTCCCGGCTCGGCGCAGACCGGCGGCAGGCGCGGATCGAGATCGGGCGCCGCGCCCGTCATCAGCGCCATCGCGCCGCTCAGGTCCGCCGTCAGCGTCTCGACGTTGGCGAAGGCGCGGACCGCGCGCCGGGCCGGCCGCAGATGCACGGCATCGACCAGCACCACCCGCCGGAAGCCTTCGGCGAGATCCGCCAGCGGCACGTCGAGCAGGAGGCCGGAGCCCAGCACCACCGCGGTGTCGCGCCGCTCGGTCGCGGCGATGGCCGCGCGCATCACCGCCCGGCTCGCCTCCAGATGCGGCGCCCAGGCGCGGCGGCAGCGGCGGGCGCGCGACATCAGCCAGATGCTGTCGCGCAGGTAGCCGAGCCGGCGCTGGGCCGGCGGCGCGGGCGTGGTCAGGAGATGCAGGAGGTCGAGCAGCACGGTCGCGTGGCGTCCGGCACCGCGCCCGACCTGTCAAGCGGCCCGCGTCATGCCATGGTCGCGATGGGCGGCCAGAACGCTCCGCCCTCCCCCGGCTCCGACTCGACCGACCATGGAATCCCGAAGCGCCCGCCTCGCCGCGGCCCTGATCGCGCTCTGCGCCGCCCTCGGCGTCGCCGCCGGCTTCACCGCCGTGTTCGGCCGGACCGGCTCCGTGCCGCTGACCGCCTGGATCATGGTCGCCTATTTCACGAACCTGACCGGACTCCTCGTGCTCGCGGTGTTCGGCGGGATCGCCCTGCGGCTGCCGGCCCTGGCCCAGCCGCGGCTCGTCGCGACGGCGGTCCTGGCGACGCTGCTCGTCGGCCTCGTGCAGCGGCTGCTGCTCTACGGGCTGAAGACGCTGCGGGGCGGCGACCTCGTCGGCGACATCCTGCTGCATCAGGCGTTGCCGGTGCTGGTGCCGCTGTTCTGGCTCGTCTTCGCGCCGAAGGGGCGCCTCGGCTTTCGCGACCTCGCGCTGTTCGCGAGCTACCCGCTGATCTATCTCGGCTACACGCTCGTGCGCGGCGCCTACGACGCGCGCTATCCCTACCCGTTCCTCGACGTGGGCAAGATCGGCTGGGGTCCCGTCGCGGCTTATGCCGGGGCGATCGCGGCGGCCTTCCTCGGTGTCGGCTGGGTGCTGGTGCTCCTCGACCGCCGCCTCGCCCGGCGCAGGCTCGCCAGCGGATAGGGCGCTACCCCTCGAACAAGGCGGCGATCTCGCCCGGCCCCAGGATCCGGAACTCCCCCGCCGGCAGGTCGGCGGGGAGCGCGAGGCCGCCGACGCGGTCACGGTGGAGCGCGTCGACGTGGTTGCCGAGCGTGGCGAACATGCGCCGAACCTGATGGTAGCGGCCCTCGTGCAGGGTGACCGTGCAGTGGGTCGGGTCGTCGGTCTCCATCTCCGCCGGCAGGAGCGGCTTGTCCTCGCCCTCCAGCATCAGTTCGCCCGAGGCGAGGATCGCGGCCTCGTCGCCCTGGAGCGGGCGGGCCAGGCTGACCCGGTAGCGCTTGGACACCTTGGCCTTCGGCGCGATGATCCGATGCAGCAGCGCCCCGTCGTCGGTCATCAGGAGGAGGCCCGAGGTCTCCTTGTCGAGGCGGCCGACCGTGGAGATCGCCGGATCGCGCCGGCGCCAGCGCTCGGGCAGCAGGCTGTAGACCAGCGGCCCCGCCTCCTTGTGCGAGCAGGTGACGCCGAGGGGCTTGTGCAGCATCAGGCAGAGGCCGGGCAGCGGATCGAGCGCCCTCCCCTCCACCGTCATCCGGGCGGAGAGGTCGGGCTCGAGCGGGATGCGCTGCGAGGCGTCCCGCAGGGCCTGCCCGTCGAGGCGCACGAGTCCGGCCCGGGCCAGGCCCTCGACCTCCCGACGCGAGCCGTAGCCGAGATTGGCCAGCAGCCGGTCGAGGCGCACGGCCTTCACTTGAGGGCCTCGATCATTTGCGTGCCTCGAACACCTTGTAGCCGCCCTCCGTCACCGTCGGAGTGACGCTGCGGAAGGCGGCGCGCAAGGGCGCCTCGTAGGGCAGGTGCGCGTTGGCGACGAGGTGCAGCGTGCCGCCCGGCCGCAGGACCGCCGCCGCGCGGGCGATGAAGGTCTGGCCGAGCGCCTGATCCTCGGCGCCGCCGTCGTGGAAGGGCGGATTCGAGACGACGAAGTCGAGGCCCGACAGGGCCGGCTCCGCCCCCCGCAGGTCGGCCCAGTGGGCGGTGGCGCGGGGATCGCCGACATTGCGCCGGGCCATCTCGATCGCGCGGCGGTCGATGTCGATCAGCGCGAGCGCGGCGACCTTTTCGGATTTCAGCACCGCGCGGGCCAGGATGCCGAGGCCGCAGCCGAAATCGGCGCCGCGCCCCGCGAGCGGAGGCAGGTGGCGCAGCAGCAGGGCGGAGCCGGGATCGAGCCGGTCCCAGGAGAAGATGCCGGGCTGGGTGCAGAGGGCGAGATTGTCGATATGGCGCGGGGCGCCGGCCTCGACCGCCGGGGCGATGCCCTCCGGCGCCTCGGGCCGCGTCGCCGTGCAGATGCGGTGGTGGCGCCGCGCCTCGTCGGTCACCGCGCAGCCGAAGCCGCGCAACTCCTTGGCGAGCCGCGTGCCGCCCTTGTCCTTGGGCGCCAGCGCCACGAGCCGTCCGCCCGGCCGCAGGGTCCGGATCGCCAGCGCCAGGGCGTAGCGCCGCTCGACCGTGCCGGGCGGCGCCAGCAGCAGGGCGGCCTCCAGGCTCGCCTCGGCCACATCCTCCAGCCGTGCCGAGCCGGGGATCAGCGGCGAGACCTGGGCGGCGCCGTCCGGCAGGGCGGCGAGGTCGGAGGGCGGCAGGCCGTAGAGGACGGCCCGCATGTCGGGATCGGTGTGGGGCATGGGGCTTGGGGCGTAGAGCTTGGGGCTTGGCGTTCGGGCCGGGGCCATCGGCATTGGGAATTCGTCCGACCCCGACCCTCATTCCGAAGTGCCCGAGACAGCGGGGCCTCGACGGATCCTCCGGGAACCACGCTGGATCCGGAGAATCCGTCGAGGCCGCCGCTTCGCGCCGGCACCTCAGGATGAGGGGCAGAATCGAATACAGAATAGAGGTCAGCCGGTCGGAAATTCGAGCCCCATCTCGCGATAGCGCGCGGGATCGTCGGCCCAGTTCTCGCGGACCTTCACGTGCAGGAACAGGTGCACCTTGGCCTCGGCCACCTCGGCGATCTCGATGCGGGCCGCCTGCCCGATCGCCTTGATGGTCTGGCCGCCCTTGCCGAGCACGATCGAGCGCTGGCTCTCGCGCTCGACGAAGATCGTCTGCTCGATCCGCACCGAGCCATCGGGCCGCACCTGCCACTGGTCGGTCTCGACGGTGGAGCGGTAGGGCAGTTCCTCGTGCAGCCGGTCGTAGATCTTTTCCCGCGTGATCTCGGCGGCGAGCATCCGCAGCGGCGCGTCCGAGATCTGGTCCTCCGGGTAGAGCCAGGGGCCGGGCGGCATCCGGGCGGCGAGCGCCTTTCGCAGGTCGGCGACGCCGTCGCCGTTGAGCGCCGAGATCAGGAAGGTGTCCTCGAACGGCACCATCGCGTTGAGCTTGGCCACCAGTTCGAGCAGGCGCTCGCGGGCGATCAGGTCGATCTTGTTGAGGATCAGGATCTTGGGCCGCTTCACCTCGGGCAGGCGGCGCAGGATGGTCTCGACCTCCTCGTCCGCCCCCTTGCGGGCATCGATCAGCAGGCAGACCGCGTCGGCATCCGCCGCGCCGCTCCAGGCGGAATGCACCATCGCCCGGTCGAGGCGGCGCTTCGGCGCGAAGATGCCGGGGGTGTCGACCAGCACGATCTGCGCCTCGCCCTCCATGACGATGCCGCGCACCAGCGCCCGCGTCGTCTGGACCTTCCGCGAGACGATCGAGACCTTGGCGCCGACCAGGGCATTGAGCAGGGTCGACTTGCCGGCATTCGGCACGCCGATCAGCGCGACGAAACCCGCGCGCGTCTCCTGCGGGGCGGCGCCGTCCTCGGCCTCATGTTCCGGTTCGTGTTCCGGCTCGTGCTCAGACATCCGATCCGACCATCCGCGACTTAACCACCCGATCCGTCCTTCCCCTGCGTCCCGCCGATGTTTTCGCGGGCGAGCACGGCGCGGGCCGCCTCCTGCTCCGCCACGCGCTTGGAGGCGCCCTCGCCGTATCCCGGTTCAATGCCCTCGACCCGCACCGCGATCCGGAAGACGGGGGCATGGTCGGGGCCTGAGCGCTCCACCACCTCGTAGACGGGGATCGCGAGGCTGCGCGCCATCGCCCATTCCTGCAAGGCCGATTTCGCGTCGCGCCCGCGCGGGGCGGCGGTTTCCTCGCCGGGGCGGAAGGCGCGCTGGACGATCGCCCGCGTCGCCTCGTAGCCGGCGTCGAGAAACACCGCTCCGAGGATCGCCTCGCAGACATCGGCGAGGATGGTCTGGTTGCGCCGCCCGCCGGTCTGGATCTCGCCGGGCCCGAGATTGAGATGCGGCCCGACCTCCCAGGCCTCGGCCACCGCGGCGCAGGTCTCCCGCCGCACGAGCCCGGCCAGCCGCCGCGACAGCTCGCCCTCCTCCGCGTCGGGCAATGCCTTGTACAGCGTCTCGGCGACCGCGAGGCCGAGCACGCGGTCGCCCAGGAATTCGAGGCGCTGGTAGCTGCCGACCCGGCCCGACTGGCCGGCCTTGCTCACATGGGTGAGCGCCAGGGGGAGCAGGGCCGGGTCGGCGAAGACATGGCCGATGCGCGCCTCCAGCACGGTGAGGCTCGGCCGCGGACGGTGCGCGCGCCGGGCGCGGCTGGAGCGCGCGGCGCCCTCGCCGTCCTCGCTCATCGCCGTCCGCCTCGGGAAAGAACGGCGGATCGTCCCGTCGCTGTCACGTTCGTCGAGCGATCAGTGGATCGTCGAGAAGATGCGGCCCCAGCGGACGTCCGCGGGCCAGCGCCAGATCTGCCAGGCGGGGGTGCGCTCGTCGATGGAGAAGAAGATCATCTCCGCCCGGCCGACGAAGTTCTCGAACGGCACGTAGCCGACGCTGGCGAGGTCGCGCGAATCGGTCGAGTTGTCGCGGTTGTCGCCCATCATGAAGAAATGGCCGGCCGGCACCGTGTAGACCTCGGTGTTGTCCCAGAAGCCGCGGTCGCCGTCGCGCTCGATCACCCGGTGGGACACGCCGCCCGGCAGCGTCTCCATATATTGCGGCACCTTCACGGTCTGGTCGAAGGCGTCGAGGGTCTCGTAGTCGGCGATGCGCTCGCGCTTGACCGGCTTGCCGTTGATGTTGAGCACGCCCTCGACCACCTGGATCTTGTCGCCGGGCAGGCCGATCACGCGCTTGATGTAGTCGGTCGCGTTGTCCTTCGGCAGCTTGAACACGGCGATGTCGCCGCGCTTCGGCTCGGCGGCCCAGACCCGGCCATGCGCCTGGAACGGCAGGTATTCGGACAGCGGCAGGGAGTATTTCGAGTAGCCGTAGGCGTATTTCGAGACGAACAGGTAGTCGCCGATCAGCAGGGTCGGGATCAGCGAGCCCGAGGGGATGTTGAACGGCTGGAACAGCAGCGTCCGCACCACGAGTGCGATCAGCAGCGCCTGCACGCCGACCTTCACGGTTTCCCGGATGCTGGCCCAGGTTCCGGGCTCGGCCGTCCGGATCTCCGTCTTGCCCTCGCGATCCACGCGCGCCTGTCCTGTATCCATGAGTGGTCCGCCTTCGGCCCCGCCGTGTCATCCGGCAGCCGCTACCCTGTGGCCGTGGGCTGTCGTGCTGGGCGGCGGGTCTAGACTAAGCCGCGCCGCCCCGCAACGCGAAGGATGCGCCGGGCCGAACCTACGATGGCGCCGGGAGCGGCACCGCCTCGATGATCACGAACGCTTGCGCGAGCGGCGGCTCGTCGGTCAGCGTCAGGTGCAGGCACGCCTCGTGGCCCTCCGGCACCATGCGTGCGAGGTGTTCCCGCGCACGCCCGGTCAGCCTCAGGGTCGGCTGGCCGCTGGGCAGGTTGACCACCTCCATGTCGCGCCAGAACACGCCCTGGGCGATGCCGGTGCCGAGCGCCTTGGCGCAGGCCTCCTTGGCGGCGAAGCGGCGGGCGTAGGACGGCCCGCGGGCGGCGCGCCGGTCGCATTTCGCCCGCTCGCCATCGGTGAAGACGCGGTGGGTGAAGCGCTCGCCGAAGCGTTCGAGCGAGGACTCGATGCGGCGAATGTCGCAGAGGTCGGTGCCGATGCCGAGAATCACGGCTCGGCCTGCCGCCGCGCCCGGTCCATCGCCGCCCGCATGTCGTGGACCGCCTGCCGCAGGCCGACGAAGATCGCCTCGGCGATCAGGGCGTGGCCGATGTTCAGCTCGCGGATCTGCGGCAGCGCCGCCACGGGGCCGACGCTCTCGACGGTGAGGCCGTGGCCGGCATGGATCTCGAGGCCGAGCCCGGCGCCGTGGGCGCTCGCGCGCACGATCCGGCCGAGCTCATGCGCGATCCTGTCCTCGTCGCCCTCGATCACCGCCTCGCAATAGGAGCCGGTATGCAGCTCGACCACGGGCGCGTGCAGCGCGTGGGCGGCCTCCATCACCGCCTCGTCGGGCTCGACGAACAGCGAGACGCGGATGCCCGCCTGCGACAGCTCGGCGATGCGGGGCCCGAGATGGGCGCGGCCGGCGATGATGTCGAGGCCGCCCTCGGTGGTGCGCTCCTCGCGCTTCTCCGGCACGAGACAGGCGGCGTGCGGCCGGGTGGCGAGCGCGATGCCGACCATCTCGTCGGTCGCCGCCATCTCGAGGTTGAGCGGCACCGGCAGCTTCCGCAGCGCCGCGATGTCGGCGTCGCGGATATGGCGTCGATCCTCGCGCAGGTGCGCGGTGATCCCGTCGGCGCCCGCCGCCACGGCCTCGTGGGCGGCGCGCACCGGATCGGGCGCGAACCCGCCGCGGGCGTTGCGGACGGTGGCGACGTGATCGATGTTCACGCCCAGGCGCAGGGACGACACGGCAGGCTTCCGAGGTTTGGCTCAAGTCCGGGACCGCCGGTTTAGCCGGTGCGGCCGGGGGTTGGAAGCGCCCGCGGCGGCGCTCTCAGAACCGCCAGGTGAAGTTGCCCTTGACGGCGTGATCCTGGACCCGGTCGCCGACCTGACCGGTATAGGCCACGCCCAGCGTCGCGGTCGGGGCCAGCCGCAGGTCGAGCCCGGCCTCCGCCACCAGCGCGTCGCGGGCGATCGGGATGCCGGCGCTCAGGAAGGTCGGGCCGTTGCCGAAGGACAGGAGCGCGGCCGGCACCACGTCACCGAAGGCGCGGCGATAGCCGACCAATCCGTGCAGCGAGACCGGCGCCCCGAGGTCGAGGCCGAGCACGGTCTGCGCCCGCAGGCCGGCGGTCATGGCCCCGACGTCGTAGTCGCGGGCCGACCCCGTCAGGGCGGCCGCGCCGCCGGCCTCGACGAAGCGGTCGCGCCCGATCGCGACGTAGGAGCCGCCGACGAACGGCTCGATGTAGCTCGGGCTCGCCTGAGCCGGCGCCGTGCCGTCCTTCGACAGCAGCGGGGCCGGGGCGTCGCCGCCGAGGAAGACGCGGTAGCCGATTTCGCCGAAGCCCTGGATCGTCGCGCCGCCGGTGCGGGCGCTCGCCGAATCGGACAGGCCGGCGAAGGCGACCGTGCGGCGGGTGCGGAGGCTGTCGCCGGCGTAGGTCGCGCCGAGCCGCAGCGAGACCGGCCCGAACTCGGTGCCGCCGTAGACGCCGCCATAGGCGCTCTCGATCGTGCCGGATTGCAGGCGCCCGGTCGTGTCGAGGCTGGCGGCGGTGTAGCCGCCGACGACGCCGAGCGTGATCCCGTTCTCCAGCCGGACGTCGGCGCCGAGGGCGAAGCCGGAGATCCGGCGGCTGAACCCGGCGGCGTTGCCGTCCGAGCGCGCCTCGCCGAAGCTGCCGAAGCCCTGGCCCCAGAGACCGAAGACGGTCGGGTCGAGGATCCGGGCGGGCATCGCCACGACCGGGGCGGCACGGCCCGGCAGGTCGGCGGTGTAGGTCGCCGGCAGGCTGCCGTAATCGAGGCCCTCGGCGGTGCCGGGGGTCGCGCCCCAGCGCATCCGGTCGAGGATCGCCTCGCGCACGAAGAAGGCGGTGGCATAGCCGGTCGAGACCGTGCCGGCATGCACGTCCCCCGAGAGGGCCTGGAAGGCGCCCTGCGCCTCCGGGGTGGTGAGGCCGACGGTGCGCTGGAACGGCGCGGTGCCGGGGCCGCCGGCCTGGATCGCGTCCGCCACGCCGGCCTGGTTGCGGTTGCGCGCGATCGTCGAGAAGGCGATGTCGTTGCGCGTCAGGGTCAGGTCGACGGCGTTCGCCGTGTAGGTCAGGCTCGGCGTGAGGAAGGCGAGGTTGGCGGTGACGCCCGCGAACTGCCCCGTCACGCCGCCGGCGGCGGTGAGGACGGTGGCGCGGGTGCGCGGATCGTAGGTGCCGTTGGCCGCGGTGACCTGGACCGTGCCGCCGTTCAGGGCGGCGCCGCCGCTCGCCGCGAGCCGGTCGGCTTGACCGCCCGCATTGGCCTCGACCGCGTAGACGGAGCCGGCGGCGAAGCTGACGTTGCCGGCGACGGTCAGGGTGCCGATGGAGTTACCCGGCGCCACCGTGGCGCCGGAGGTCGCGACCACGCCGCCGACGGTGCCGGCGCCGCCGAGGCTCGCCCCGGACCCGACGCTGACGATCGAGCCGGCGAGGCTGCCGTTGACCGAGAGCCGCCCCTGCGCCACGCCGGTGGCGCCGGTGAAGCTGCCGGTGCCGGTCAGATCGAGCGTGCCGGCGCCGGTCTTGGTCAGGGTTCCGGAACCGGAGATCGGGTTGGCCATGCCGGCATCGCCGGCCTGATCGAGGATCAGGCTGGCATTGTCGACGATGGCGCCGGAGCCGAAGCTCGCCGCCGAGCCGACGAGTGTCCCGCCCGCCACCGTCGTGCCGCCGTTATAGGTGTTGCGGCCGGTGAGGATCAGGGTGCCGCTGCCCGCCTTGGTCAGGCTCCCGCCGCCGGCGATGTCGTTCTTCCAGGTGTCGAGCGCGTTGTAGCCGCCCTGCGCCGCATCCATCGTGACGGTGACGGGTCCGTTAAGGGCCGCGTAGCCGTCCATGGCGGCGTAGAGGTTGAGGCGGCCCCAGCCGTCATAGGTGTTGCCGCCCAGGAGCGGGTAGCCCGAGGGCAGGCCCGTCGTCGCCAGGATCTCGCGGCGCTGCGCGTCGGAGAGGTAGGGAAAGCGGGTCAGCAGCAGCACCTGCGCCTGGAGCGGGACCTCCGCCGCGCTCATGGGCAGGCTCGGTCCGGTCGGCTGGAAGCCGTAGGTCAGGCGCGCGGTGTAGTCGGCCCTGTTCTGCGCGGCGTTGCCGAAGGCGTCGGCGGTTCCGGAGGCGGCGGACGCGGTGAGGCACGCGCCCACGCTCGCCGCGCCGCAGCTCGCGGCCAGGTAGGCCTGGGTCTGCCGGTAGGCTTGGTAGACGGCGTAGGCGCCGGCGTTGGCGGGGTTCGTCCAATCGATTCGGTTGCCCTGGGCGTCGTAGAGCGCGGCGTAGATGTTGGTCGCGGCGATGGCCGCCGACTGCATCCGGCCGCCCATCACGTCGAAGGGCGAGTGCATCCCGGCGAGGATGCGGTCGTTGCCGAGTTCGGACCCGCGCGTCAGCAGTTCCTGCCAGCGCTGCGGCACGAGGAAGCCGACCCCGAGGGTCTGGAGATAGCCGGAATTGGTGTGGCCGCTCGGGTAGGCGCCATCCGCGTAGGCGTTGGTGCCGTTGATGCGCGGGTTGAGCAGCGTCGGCACGTTGACGGCGGTGGAGACGCGGTAGGGGCGCGGCGCGGTGCCGATGCCCGGCACGTACTCGCCGACGCCGAAGGTCGTGGGCGTGAAGGTGCCGGCCGCGTCGTAGGACCCGACATTGGGCGCCGTGAGCGGCCGCCCGCCATTGGCGTCGATCATCGCCTGGGTGACGGTGAAGCCCTTCACCCAGCGCTCCGCCGTCCCGTAAACCGCCGGGACCGGGAAGTTCGAGAGGTAGCTCGGCACGACGAGGGCCGCCGTGTCGCGGGCCGACAGGGCCCGCTTGTTCGTCGCCGCGCTGTAATCGTTGAAGCGGGCCTCGAGGGGGTCGATGGCCGGGGTCGCCCCCTGGTAGCGCCCGAACACGCGCTTGGGCGGCTCGGTCGAGGCGTTGGCCCGGACCGTGTTGTCGATGAAGGTGACCGCCGCGGCGAGCGGCGTGGCGGTGCCGTTGCCGAAGGTCGTCACGCCCGCGCTGGCGCTGGAGCCGGCGTTGATGTTGGCGGTCAGGTCGGCAAGGGTCGAGGCCACGTAGGTCGTGGGCGTGAGGCTCGTCGGCCGCGTGCCGGAGAAGGACGCGCCCGCCCCGGTGAGATAGGCCGAGGTCAGCGGTCCGAGCCCGTTCAGGATGCTGTAGGATTGCACCGTCCGGTCGTCCCGGACCGCCGCCAGGGTCTGGTCCGGCGTCCGGTTCTGCGTCAGCGCGACGACGGTCCGGTAGTTCTGCGTCATCGCCGCCGAATCGCCGGTCATCAACCCGGCATAGCTGTCGAGGACGCGCGGGATGATCGTTCCCGGATTGACCGAGGTGCTGTTCGTGAAGCCGACCGGCGGCGCGGTGGGCCGCTGTTGCGCCAGCGCGCCGAGCGGCACCATGCCCGTCGAGGCGAGCAATACGGACAGCAGATGTTTCGTCATGACCCACTCGCCGCCTGTTCGAAGGCCTATGCGAACGGCCTAGCTTGCGCGCGTGACGTGGGAATGACTTATGTTAATTTTTGGCCGGACCCTCCGGCATCCTCCCCTCGGGGTGAGCCCCTTCGGGCGGGCTCGGTGGCATCCTCGGCTCGAAGCGGTCGTCGAGCGGATGCCGGCACGGCGAAGCTTTGGGGATAGGCGCGGGACGGAGCGCCTTTCACGTCGCCGGAAGCCGTGCCGGCGTATAGCTCTGAGCCGATGCACAAGCTGCTGATTCAGCTCGGCCTTCGCTTCGACGACCCCGACGAGGAGCGGTCGTTCGTGCGGAGCTTCACGCTCCACGATCTCGGCCGCACGCAGGCCGCGATGGTGCTCGGCGCCTTCGTCTACTGCTCGTTCTCGGCCATGGACTGGATCCTCAGCCCGGAGGCCTGGGCCGTGGCCACCGCGCTCCGGCTCGCCGTCGCCGTCCTGGTCCTCCTGCCCGCGACGCTCCTGCTCACCCGGCCGGGGGCCCGGCCCTTCGCGGAGCGGATCTACCTCGTCTACTGCGTCGTCCCGGGCTGCGTGCTCAGCGTGATCTACGTGTTCCTGCGGCCGAGCTTCGACCACGGCGCGGCGGGCCTGATCGTGGTGATCCTGTTCGTCTCGACGCTGCTGCCCCTGCGGGTCCCCTCGTTCGCGGCGTTCGCCGTCCTGACCTGGACCTGCTTCGCCCTGTTCGAGACGGTGGCGGCGCACGACAATCCCGGCTTGGCGCTCGTGAACAATGCCGAGCTCGGCGCCGCCTACGCGCTCTCGTTCTACGGCGTCGCCGCCCGGGAATTCCGGGCCCGGCGCCAGTTCCGGACGACGCAGGAGCTGCAGGTCGAGAAGGAGCGCTCGGAGGCGACCCTGGCCGAGCTGCGGGCCGCCCAGGCGCAGCTGGTCCAGGCCGAGAAGCTCGCCGCGCTGAGCCAGCTCGTGGCGGGCGTGGCGCACGAGATCAACACGCCCATCGGCCTCGCGCTGACGACCTCGACCGCCTTCGACCACGACCTCGCGCGGCTGCGCCGGACCATCGCCTCGGGTCAGATCCGCCGGTCCGACCTGACGCAGAGCGTCGAGCGGCTGGGCGAGGGCGCCGCCCTGGTCTTCGCCAACCTGACGCGGGCCGCCGACCTCGTGCACAATTTCAAGCAGGTCGCGGTCGATCAGGCGACGGAGGACCGGCGCCGCTTCGAGGTCCGATCCTGGCTCGTCGAGCTGATGAGCACGCTCGATCCGGTCCTGCGGCGCAAGGGCCACGAGGTCCGGCTCGCCTGCCCCGACGGCATCCTCCTCGATTCCTATCCCGGCGCGCTGGCGCAGATCGTCAGCAACCTCGCGCTCAACGCCAGCGTCCACGCCTTCGAGGAGCGGCCGGGCACGCTCGACATCGACATTACCCGGCTCGGCGACGCGCAGATCCGGATGGTCGTGCGCGACGACGGGCGCGGCATCCCGCGGGAGAACCTGCAGCGGATCTTCGATCCGTTCTTCACGACGGGACGCGACAAGGGCAGCACCGGCCTCGGCCTGCACATCGTCTACAATCTCGTGGTCTCGACCCTGCGCGGGCAGATCGCCATCGCGAGCGAGGAAGGCGTCGGAACGCGGGTGACGATCGAGCTTCCCGTGACTGTCTCTTGACGGGCATCATGCGGATGCGGCGGTGCGGACCGTTGCGAAGCTCGCGTCAGTGCCCAAGTTGTCCCGGCCGGCCCGGCCGGCGGTGAGAAGCGCGAGCGCCCATGCACGGCACGTTGTCCCGGCCGGACTCCCCCGCATCCCGGCCGGCCCCGGCCTCCCGGCTGCCGCTCACCCTGCGGCTGGCGCTGCGCGAGCTGCGCGGCGGGCTGTCCGGCTTCCGCGTCTTCATCGCCTGCATCGCGCTGGGCGTGGCCGCCATCAGCGGCGTCACCTCGATCGCCGCCTCGCTCTCCGGCGGGCTCGGCCGCGAGGGGCGGCGGATTCTGGGCGGCGACATCACCTACAGCCTGATCAACCGCGAGGCGACGCCGGCCGAGCGCGCCGTGCTCGACGGGCAGGCGCCGGTCTCGGAGGTGGCGAGCCTGCGCGCCATGGCGGTGGCGGGCGACGGCGGCGCGGCCCTGGTCGAGCTGAAGGCGGTCGATCCGAGCTATCCGGCGGTCGGCACGGCCGAGACCGACCCGCAGGGTTCGGTGCAAGAGCTCATCGCCGAACGGGACGGCGTCTACGGCGCGGTGGCCGATCCGGCCCTGCTGACCCGGCTCGGACTGAAGGTCGGCGACCGGGTGACGCTCGGCGGCTTTCCCATCGCGATCCGCGCCGCCCTCGTCTCCGAGCCCGACCGGGTCGGTTCGGGGATCGGCTTCGGGCCGCGTCTGCTCGTCTCGCTCGCCGCGCTCCGCGCCACCGGCCTGATCCAGCCGGGCAGCCTCAACCGCTTCACCTACCGTCTGCAACTCCCCGGCGCCGACGATGCCCGCCTCGCCGCCGTCCACGCGGCGGTGCAGAAGGCGCTGCCGGATGCGGGTTTCGAGATGCGCTCGCGCGACAACGCCGATCCGCGCTTCGCCAAGGGCATCGAGCGCTTCACGCAGTTCCTCACCCTCGTCGGGCTCACCGCGCTCATCGTCGGCGGGGTCGGCGTGGCCAACGCCGTGCGCGCCTTCGTCGACGGCAAGCAGGCGTCCATCGCCACCCTGAAGAGCGTCGGCGCGCCGGGCTCGCAGGTGGTCGGGCTCTACCTGATCCAGGTGATGCTGATCGCCGCCATCAGCACCGTGCTCGGCCTCGCCATCGGTGCGGCCCTGCCCTTCGTGCTCGACCTCGCGCTGCGCGACCAGCTTCCGCTGCCGCTCAACCCCGAGATCGCCCCGGCCCGCCTCGCGCTCGCCGCCGCCTACGGCCTGCTGACGGCCCTCGCCTTCGCGATCCTGCCGCTGGGGCGCGCCCACGACGTCTCCGTCGCCGGCCTCTTCCGCGATACCGTCGATCCGGCCGCGCGCCGGCCGCGCTGGCGCTACCTCGCGGTGCTGGCCGCCGCCCTCCTCGCGCTGGCGGGCCTCGCCCTCCTCACCGCCTTCGACCGCAAGGTCGCGCTGTTCTTCATGGCCGCCGCCGCCCTCGCCTTCGGGGCCCTGCGCCTCGTCGCCGTGGGGCTGATGGCGCTCGCCGCGCGGATGAAGCGGCCGAAGGGCATGGTGCCGCGCATGGCGCTGGCGAACCTCCATCGCCCCGGCGCGCTGACCCCGGCCGTCGTGCTCTCCCTCGGCCTCGGCACGACGCTGCTAGTGACGCTCGGCGCCATCGACAGCAACATCACCCGCGCCCTCGACAGCTCGCTTCCGGGCCGCGCCCCGAGCCTGTTCTTCCTCGACGTGCCCTCGCGCGACGCGGAAGCTTTCTCCGCCTTCCTCGGGGCGCACGCGCCCGACGCCAGGATCGAGCGGGTGCCGATGATGCGCGGCCGCATCACGGCGCTGAACGGCGTGCCGGCCGGGCAGATCAAGCCGCCGGAGGACGCCGCCTGGGTGCTCGACGGCGACCGGGGCATCACCTACGCCGAGACCCCGCCCGACGGCTCGACGATCATCGAGGGCGCGTGGTGGAACGCGGAGGAGGCGCGCCAGCCCCTCGTCTCCTTCGATGTCGAACTGGCGCGCTCGCTGGGGCTGACGGTCGGCGGCACGGTCACGGTGAACGTGCTCGGCCGCTCGATCACCGCGCGGGTCGCCAACCTGCGAAAGATCGAGTGGCGCTCGCTCGGCATCAACTTCGTGATGGTGTTCTCCCCCGGCACGTTCCGCGGGGCGCCGCACGCCGACCTCGCCACGCTGACGTTGCCCAACGGCCCGGATCCGAAGCTGGAAGCGGAGGTGGTGCGCGACGCCGCCAAGGCGTTCCCCTCGGTGACCTCCGTGCGGGTGAAGGACGCGCTGGAGGCGGTCAACGACCTCGTCCACAAGCTGGTGCTCGCGATCCGCGGCGCCAGCGTCGTCGCCGTGCTCGCGAGTCTCCTGGTGCTCGCCGGGGCGCTCGCCGCCGGCCACCGGGCCCGGCTCTACGACGCGGTGGTGCTCAAGGTGCTCGGCGCCACGCGGATGCGGCTGCTCGCGGCCTACGCCCTCGAATACGGGGCGCTCGGGCTCGCCACCGCCTTCTTCGGCATCCTGGCCGGCTCGATCGCGGGATGGGTGATCGTCTCCCGCGTCATGCGCCTCGATTTCGCGCCCGACCCCGTCGGGGCGCTGGCGGTGGCCGCTTTCGCTGTTATCTTCGCGGTGGTGGCCGGACTCGCGGGAACGTGGCGCATCCTCGGCCAGAAGCCGGCGCCCTATCTACGGCAGTTCTAAGATCAGTCTTCCACGTTCGGGAACGGGCTTTCATCCCGGCAAAGCCCGAAAAATCTTACGTCTTTGTCAGGCTTGAAAACGCGGCCGTTCGGTCGAGCCCCACTTGTTTATGGCTGTTCCAGCGAACATATTCGGGCACGAGGCGCGCTCGACGCGCCGGGGGTTGCGTGCGGACCTCGACAAACTCCACGCCGGGAGCTTCCAAGGGAAACTTTCATGGCATTCGACAACAGCCCGTTTCGCTACGGCGCCCAGCCGCAGGGATACGCCGGCTCTCAGGTCGAAGTCGACCAGGGCCTGCGCAGCTTCATGCTGGGCGTCTACAACAACATGGTCGTCGGTCTCGGGATCTCCGGTCTCGTGGCGCTGGCCCTCAACATGGCCGCCGTCGCGCAGACCGGCGCCGGCCGCGTTGCCCTGACTCCGTTCGGGCAGTTCCTCTACACCAGCCCCTTCAAGTGGGTGCTGATGCTCGCGCCGCTGGCCTTCATCTTCGTGTTCTCGTTCCGGATGGACCGCATGTCGGCCTCGTCCGCGCGGATGATGTTCTGGGCCTTCGCGGCGGTGATGGGCGCCTCGATGTCCACCCTGCTGCTCGTGTTCACGGGCGCCAGCGTGGTGCGGGTGTTCTTCATCACGGCGGCGACCTTCGGTGGCCTGAGCCTCTACGGCTACACCACGAAGCGCAGCCTGTCGGGCATGGGCTCGTTCCTGATCATGGGTCTGATCGGCCTGATCATCGCCTCGCTGGTGAACCTCTTCCTGGCTTCGTCCGCGCTCCAGTTCGCGATCTCGGTGATCGGCGTGCTCATCTTCGCCGGCCTGACCGCCTACGACACGCAGAAGCTCAAGGAGATGTACCTCTACAGCGGCCTCGACGCCGAGGGCGCTGCCAAGATGTCCGTCAACGGCGCGCTGACGCTGTACCTGGACTTCATCAACATGTTCCAGTTCCTGATGCAGCTGCTCGGCGACCGCCGCTAAGCGACGAAGCAGGATCTGAAACGAGGAAGAGCCCCGGCCGAAAGGCCGGGGTTTTTTCGTGGGATGAGGGTTCCTGTCCCTCTCCCCTCCGGATGTCGGGCTCGCCCGATATCCGACTTTCTTGTCCAAGTCGGGCAAGCCCGACTTGGATGGAAGGAGGGTGGCCTCAGTAGGAGGTCGGGTGAGGGGAGCGCCGCTCCCGGAAGGACCTGAGCCGGCCCCTCTCCCGCCCGCTCCGCGGGCACCCGCCCCCGCGGAGGCGGGAGGGTTTTCCAACTACCGATCGTCGTCCACCGCCTCGCAGACCAGCGGCGGCGGCGCCTCGACGCCGCGCCAGCGGCCGTAGGACCAGGGCTTGTGCCACGCGGCGCCGGCGGGCAGGCGTTCGGGCACGAGGTCGATGCCGTGGGTGCCGAACGGACCGCAGCGGCAGATGCGGGCGACGCCCATCCAGCCGCCGGCCCAGAGGCCGTGCCGCTGGATCGCCTCGTCGGTGTAGGCCGAGCAGGACGGCCAGTGCCGGCACTGGCGCCCAATCAGCGCCGACAGGGTGAGCTGGTAGGCGCGGATCGCCCCGTGCGCGGCCTGGCGGAACATGGCGCGTCAGGCCGCCTCGGGCGCGCCGGTGCCCTTCCGCGCCGCGATATGGTCGAGGGCGTCGACCACCGCGTCGAAGGTCAGGAGCGTCGAGGCGTGGCGGGCGCGGAAGTCGCGCACCGGCTCCAGCACGGCGAGATCGGCCCACTTGCCGTCGGGGACGGGGCCGTTCTCCTTGAGCATCGCCCGCATCCGGGCGCGGACCGCGCGCAACTCCTCGGCGGTGGCGCCGACGACGTGGCGGGCCATCAGCGAGGAGGAGGCCTGACCGAGGGCGCAGGCCTTCACGTCGTGGGCGAAGTCGGCGACCGTGGTGCCGTCCGCCGCCAGGCTGAGATCCACGGTGACGGTCGAACCGCACAACTTGGAATGGGCGGTGGCGGTGGCGTCCGGCGCCGCCAGCCGGCCGAGACGGGGAATGTCCGCCGCCAGTTCCAGGATGCGGCGGTTGTAGATGTCATCGATCATCGCTGACACGCCTTTCGCGGGCGCCCGTTCGGAGAGACGTCAAGGAAACGTTGAGCCAGATACGCATGCCACGCATTGCGCGGCGGCGCGATTGCGACGATATAGGCGCGACACCGTCATTCCGCGAGAATGGCACCGTCGACCCCGGTCACGCCCTGGCCCAGGATTCGGATCGTTCGAGGGCGTCGGCACTTAAACGGTTAAGACGCCGGGACGGATCGACGATGTACGCCAAGCCCGACAGCACGACCATGAAGGCGCGTGTGGCGAAGGCCGGAGATGCCATGGATGCCGCTCTCAAATCCTTGTCCTACGGCATGAGCGACGACGAGCGACGCATGAGCGCCGTCGGCCTGCAAGGGATGCGCGGCGCCGGAGCGGTAGAGGACCGGGTCGGTCCCGTCGGACGAGTAGGGGTTGGCGACGAACTTTTCCGCCGTCAGCTCGGGCCGCTTCAGGTAGCCCGC